>CBFDVE010000275.1:0-4087 GCA_965613205.1 uncultured Rhodospirillaceae bacterium | reverse complement strand
TTGGTCTGTCTGGCGGGTCGCAATATACAGGGCTAGCCCTCGATAATAATAATATAATTCTCGTTTTTATATTTTTGTTTGAGGGATTTTTTAGCGATGGAACGTTCACTGTCATTCTCTATTCGAGCGGCCTGGGACTCGCGACCTTGAATGTGTCGCAGATCAAAACACCGAAGCTTTCCGGAAACCCAATTAATGTTGTTCTCCTCGCTGTCTATACGCTTGGAATGACAGCTATCTATGGCTGGAAACTTCTGTAGATAATAATACCAAGGAGCGCTCCTTGCGCCTTGCTTTGTCCGTAACTGGCTATACCCGGGTTCAATCTCGCCCCCCAATCTCATTGAGGTTCGATGCCCAATAAACGCTCCACATCAAGAATCACCATTAGCCGACCTTCGAGACGGTAAACACCGAGAGCGAATTCTCGCCAGACCGGGTCAAGTGTGCTGGGGTTGAGCCACTTGTGCGGAGTTCCCTTCAGACATCCGTAGTACAGATTGAACCCGTCAACATATACAGCCGTTCTCAAATGAAACCTTTCGGAAAAAGCAAAGGCCCCTTGCGGGGCCTTGCGGTCTGCGGACGAGTCCATCAGACGGTGTTGGGACAAAGCCTATTCCTAATATTTCGTTCGTCAACAAAAATATTTGTGAGCTTCGCTGTTCAAAGCAATTAAAATGTCAGGTTGAGCGACCGTGACGGCCTTCGATCTCAGGCCGCCACGGCCTCGATCAGGCCTTCGAACATGGCCTTGCCGTCGGTGCCGCCTTGTAAGGGGTCAATCAGCCGTTCCGGGTGGGGCATCATGCCGAGAACGCTACGGCCTTCGTTGAAAATACCGGCGATGTTGGCCATGGAGCCGTTGGGGTTGGCGGCCTCGGTGACGTTGCCCTGATCGTTGCAATAGCGGAAGGCCACCCGGTTTTCCCCTTCAAGTTGTTTCAGGGTTTCAGGGTCGGTTTCATAGTTGCCATCGTGGTGGGCGATGGGGTAGCGCACGACCTGGCCGGTTTCGTAAGATCGAGTGAACAAACTGTCGCTGTTTTCAACGCGCAAATGGACATCCTTGCAAATGAATTTAAGGTTGGCATTGCGCATCAGCACGCCGGGCAGCAGTCCGGCTTCGGTGAGGATTTGAAAGCCGTTGCAGATGCCCAGCACCGGCACGCCACTGTTGGCCCGGCTGACCACTTCGCGCATGATCGGCGAATGGGCGGCCATGGCCCCGGAACGCAAATAATCGCCGTAGGAAAATCCGCCGGGAATGACAATCAGATCGGTCGCGGGCAAATCCGTGCCGCCGTGCCAGACCATTTGCACGGGTCGGCCGAGTCCGGCCTCCAGCGCCACCTTAACGTCGCGGTCGCAGTTGGAACCGGGGAAAACAATGACGCAGGCTTTCAAGGTTTGCTCACCTCAGTCGGAAATCTCGATGGCGTAATCTTCGATGACCATATTGGCCAACAGCTTTTTACACATATCATCGACTTGACCACGGGCCTTGTCGGCATCGGGTTCGGTCAGGTCAATTTCGATGTATTTGCCCTGACGAACGGCTTCAACGCCGGAAAACTCGAGCGATCCCAGGGCGTGTTGGACCGCCTTGCCTTGCGGGTCGAGCACGCCGGGTTTCAGGGTAACGTGAACTTTTGCCTTCACTGCACGGCTTTCGGTGTGGGAAAATCGGTCGGGCCGCTTTCGGGCAGAATGCCGAGGCGGCGGGCGACTTCTTGATAGGCCTGTTCGACTCCGCCCATGTCGTCGCGGAACCGGTCCTTGTCCATCTTCTCGTTGGTCTTGGTGTCCCAGAAGCGGCAGTTGTCGGGGCTGATTTCATCGGCCAGGACAATGCGCATCTGATCGTCTTCCCACAGGCGACCGAATTCCAGCCTGAAATCGACCAGGCGGATGCCGACGCCGAGGAACAGGCCGGACAGGAAATCGTTGATCCGCAAGGAAAGCGTCATCATTTCATCCAGTTCCGGCGGGCTGGCCCAGCCAAAGGCGGTAATGTGTTCTTCGTTGACCATGGGATCGTCCAGGTCTTCGGACTTGTAATAATATTCGACAATCGACCGGGGCAGGGGGGTGCCTTCTTTCATGGCGAACCGGGTCGCCAGGGACCCGGCGACGACATTGCGCACGACCACTTCAACGGGGATAATTTCAACTTCCCGCACCAGTTGTTCACGCATGTTCAGCCGCCGCATGAAATGGGTCGGCACCCCGATATCGCCAAGCCGGGTCATCAGGTATTCGGAAATCCGGTTATTGATAACGCCCTTGCCGGTGATAACGCCCCGTTTGCGGGAGTTAAAGGCGGTCGCGTCGTCCTTGAAATGCTGCACAAGGGTGCCCGGTTCCGGGCCTTCGAAGATCACCTTCGCTTTGCCTTCGAAAATCTGTCTGCGTCTTGCCATGAGGCGTTTTTCCAGTGAAATAAGGGGACCCACGGGCATTATTGTGGCACCGCCTGTGCGTCCACCGAGAGCAAGGCCTGATATAGCAGGAGTCCCTCGACAAAACAATGTCGGGCTGTGGATTCTTTTTTAGGGGTCCAAAACGGGCTCGAACGGGGCCACATCGGGTGCCCCGGCGGCGAACAGCCAGCGGGTTTTGCGCTTCTGCGACCGGGCCGCAGGCACGGCAATCAGGGAAGCGCAAACCGTACCGAAATCAGAAAATCCGGTGGCCGACATATCAATGTTCATGGCCCCGCCCGGCCCAACGCCCTGTTCGAATTCCTTGTCGGCCAGCAAGGTCTGCCACCATCCCCAATCGTCCTTGTCCGGGTCGGGCGGCGGTACTTTTTCGAACCGGGGCAGATACAGGCGGACCCGGGCAGAAGCCGGGTCATTGGCATCCCTATCCGTCAGCATGGATATCCCTTGCGGGATTTCATGGACCCGCATGGCGGGCTCGCCGGTTTCATCGACCGAGCAGATCCAGAAGGCCCGGTCGGCGTCGCCGACAAACAGGTTGAACGCCCGGTAGGCGCTCGGCTCCAAGGCTTCCATTGCACGGGCGCTCGCGTCGGCTTCGGCGTGATCCAGGGCTTCCAGCGGCAGCTCGCCGCGAGACCGGTAAGCGGGGTCGGCGCCTAAGGTACCGCTGCGGTTGAGCACCCCGGCAACCAGGCCATCGTCGTTGACGCCAAGCCAGGTGCCACCGGCCAGTTCATCGCGACCGGCAATCACATGGTGCCGATCAGACCAGTGGCGACCGGGAGCCGCCCACGGCCGATCCCGTTTTTCATCGCGATTGGCGGCCACAATCAGGGGCCAGGGATGGTCCGGGCGGCGAAGGATAACCAGGGTGCACATGGTCTTCTGTATAATTGAAATGCGGACGTTGCGAAACCGCCTGATGATGCCTATTCTCACCAGACGTGAAAAACTGATCGATTTCTATGGAGCGGCTCTGTAGAAACTTATTGCAAAACGGGACCCAAAAAATAATGAGCGATTCCTACAAAGACCGGGCCAAGGGCCAGGAAGCCAAGTTCAAACTGGATGATGAAATGCGCTTCAAAGTCGAGGCCCGGCGCAACAAGATGCTGGGCCAGTGGGCGTCGGAAAAACTGGGGCTGATCAGTACCGAAGCCGAGGCCCTGACCAGGCAAGTGGTGCTGTCGGATCTGGAAGAAAAGGGCCACGAAGATGTGGTGCGCAGGATTTCCAAGGCCTTTGCCGAGGGCGGTTGCGATCTGGGCGATGATGATATCCGCACCGAACTGATGCGATTGCAACAGGTTGCCGAGGCAGATGTCCAGAACGAATATCCCGACCCCCTGGGCGATGATCACGGCCGGGTCGGCGATTAATCAAGGTCATAGACTCACAAATAACACTGATCTGTGATCCGTATACCGCCTGTTTCGGAAGGATAGGGGTCGATAGCGGGGCTAAAGCCCCGGTGAGAGCCGATGAGCACCCGAAACAGGCGGTATACGGACCCCGCAGGGGCGCGATCTTTTTGTCGCTGATCTGCGTTGTTTCGTCGGTCACGATGCGATGGCATCGCTCGCTCCTAACGCCTTGTCAGCAACAAAAATATCTGCGTCACAGACAGTGCTATTTGTGAG
>CBFDVE010000274.1:0-4087 GCA_965613205.1 uncultured Rhodospirillaceae bacterium | reverse complement strand
TGCCGGTATCGGCACCCCATCCGGCGGTGTCGGCCTTGACCACCCTGGTCACCGACATTATGTCTAATGGGGCCGCCGTTGCCGTGTCGGGGCCCATTGTATTGAAACTTGCCGTGGTTGCAGATGAAAGCCCCATCGTGCTTGGTTTTGTTACGTCAATTTCATCGGCGTTCGCCTATTTGACTGAGGTCGGGACACCAGCTTGCACGATCGTTTACGCGTCGGGTTATCTAAAAACGACGGATTTCCTGGCGGTGGGCTGGAAAATGGTGTTGATGTCGACCATCATTATGTTGAGCGCGGCATATCTCTATTGGCCGTTGCCTGGTATTTGAGCCATAATTAACAAAATGCAACAGGGGATGAATTATGGACGAAACGGATGAGAGCCCGTATCGAGACGACCGTTTCCGAATACTGGTATGTCTGGATGGGTCGGATCAATCGTATCAGACACTAAAATACGCCGCCAAGCTGGGCGGTGGGGTGGATGCTGATATTGTCTTGCTGTACGTGCGCCCGGCTGATCAGGACATGCATTCCGGCGGCCTGGAAGAGCGGGTGGCGCAGGAAAACATGATGGAATGGGGGCTCGAGCTGCCCGGCATCAAGTATTTGAAAAGAGGCCGCGATCTGCTGATCGAAATGGGCGTGATGGGCGAAGACTGGGAAGAACGCAGCACCCATATCAACGTCGATGGCGACCCTTTGGGCGACAACAAAATTGAATATATCAGCAAGGACGGCAAGGAAATCGTCCTCAAATTGAAAGTCGCCAGCGAAATCGCCACGGGCATTCTGGAACAATGGGAACTGGGCCACTACGATATTATCATCCTCGGCGGTTCCGACCGCTGGCGCGGCGTGGCGAAATCACTGTGGGATCCGGCCGTGGCCGAAAAAGTCGCCATCCATGCACCGTGTTCGGTGCTGGTCGCCCGCGAACTCGATGTGGGTCATGGTCATTTAATTTGTACCGACGGCACGGAAAAGGCGCTTGATACGGTGCGCAAGGACGCCTATCTGGCCTCCCGCTGTGAATGTCCGGTTTCGCTTATTTCGGTGGCGCTGGATGTAGAAAGCGAGCCCGATGCCAAGCGATACGTGAAAGAAGCCAGCGAAGAGCTTAAAAACATGGGCATTGAAACGGCGAAAGCGATTACCGAAGTCGGCAATCCGGTCGATGTGATCTGCGAAGCCGGACCGGATTATTCGGTTATTGTTCTCTCAGACACTGGCAAGACCGGCTTGAAGCGGTTCTTCATGGGCAGTGTCGCCTTTAAGGTGCTACAGGAATCATTCACCTCGGTGATGATCGTCAGGTAATGGCATTATGTAATGGCGTCGATTTCTTCGTCGCTCAGGCTGCCCGGCACCACGGTCACGGGAACCCGCAGGCGTCCGGCCATTTTCTGTATCAAATAAGAGACCAGCGGTCCGGGACCTTCCGTGCCGGTGGCGGCGCCCAGCACCAGCAATGACACATCCAGTTCCTGCTCGATCAATTCCATTAGTTGTTCGGAAATAATGCCTTCCCGAATATAGACAATCGGCATTTTGCCGGTGCGCTTGTGAACGATATTGGAAATGATCTTCAACAGGTCTTCGGCTTCCTGACGGCGTTCTTCGCGCATCAATTCGCCAACCGATGCCCAGTGCTGGAATTCCGCCGGTTCAATGACATACAGCAGGGCCACCCGGCCGCCGACACGCCTGGCGCGCGCACACGAAAAACGCAGGGCCTGGCTAAGTTCTTCGGTTTCGTCAACCACACACAGGAAGGTGAATTCCTTGTCTGATTCCCGGTCCTGTGGTGCGTCCTGCCGGTCGGTATCGGTGTTCATATGGTTGTCCGTATTGTGATTATGATTTGCGGAACATGATGCTGGCCAGCCAACCCGATGCGGTGGCCAGAATAATGGCTATTATGCCATAGGATAGGGCATTGCGATGGGCAAAATCGTAAATGGTGGCTTCGATGCCGAATTTTTGCACCGCCAGAATTGTCGTGTGCTCGCCGATGATCTTGTTGTCACGAATGGCAAAAACATCGACACCATACTCGCCGACCGGAACGTTGGCGGGAAAATGCAGAGTGGTTCGGAATAGCCTGTTGCCCTTGAAATATACATCACCCTGGCCGCGACCGAATAACCCTTCGGCCCGCTTGCTGCGGATCAGGCCGGCTTTGAAGGCATCGATTTTGGTTTTGATAACATCGCCCACCTGATCGGCATCCTTGAGCACAAAATCCAGCGCCGGAATGCCGATCTGGCGTAATGTCGCCAGGTCATCGGTGAGAAACTCCGCGACCGGCCGGTTCGAGGCGATGGCATAAAAAGACGGTACTTTTTCGAAGGTGACTTCATCACCGTTGGCCCAGACCCCCAGGACCCGCTTTTTCTGCCGCACCACCGTATCCTGGTATGGCCCGCGGACGACGACAATAATGTCAGTTTTACCATCGTTGATGAAGGACCCGAACAACAGCAGATCGGAGCCGGTAAAGCTGGCGGTAATCGGAACCACTGTGTTCGACAAATCGACGATCAGTTCGGCGGCCACGGCCCTGCCATTGCCCCACAGGCTCAAACAAGCGACCAGCGCGATGATCATGCGGCGTGCCATATCAGGGCTCTCCGGCCAGACCGATACTGAACATGTCCAGCGGCGTGGCCAGCAAATCGTAGGAAATTTTGGCGCACACCAGCAGCACCATCAAGGCCAGCAGGCCGCGCAGTTGTTCGCCTTTCAGCTTGACCCCGATGCGGGCCCCGACTTGCGCCCCGACCACGCCCCCGGCCAGCAACAGCAAGGCCAGCACCACATCGACTGTCTGGGTATTGACGGCCTGCAAAACGGTCACATTGGCGGTGACGAAGATAATCTGGAACAAAGATGTGCCGATGACCACGGCGGTTGGCATCCCCAGCAGATAGATCATTGCCGGAACCATGACGAAACCACCGCCAACGCCCATGATCGCCGCCAACAGGCCAACCAGGACGCCAATGGCGATGGGCAACAGTACACTGATATACAAACGCGAACGGCGGAAACGTACTTTAAAGGGCAGTCCGTGCATCCAGTTGTGAGTGCGCCGGGCCGGAACTGCCTGTTTGCGACTGCGCCGCATGGTATTGACGCTTTCGATCAGCATCAGGAAGCCAATGGTGCCGAGAAAGATCACATAGGACAGTCTGATCACCAGATCCAGTTGCCCCTGGTTCTTCAGGAAAGTGAACAGCATGACCCCCAGCGACGACCCGATGACGCCGCCGGCCAGCAAGGCAAAACCCATCTTGAAGTCCACATTGCCCCGCTTCCAGTGGGCCAGGACCCCGGAAACCGACGAGGCGACGATCTGGTTGACCACGCTGCCCACCGCCACCGGCGGCGGAATCAACGCCATCCGATTGGACTCCCTCGAGTATGGCTCCGACGAGTTCGTGAGCGTCAAAGCACTCTCCGGAACCGGTTTCGTCGCCGGAACCGTCGGCGAAACCGAAATCGATTTCGGCGTGGACACTGGCGCTCTGGTCAACGGGCAGGTGGCCAACTCGCAGGGGCTACGCGTGGACGTACGCAGCACCGGTCTGGACACCCGGATTTACCTGACAGCCGCCTTCGCCGTATCGCTTTCGTCGACCAGCTACCAGATCACCGGCGGCGGCGCCCGCTACCAGATCAGCCCGGAGATCACTTCCACCGGCCAGGTCAGCATCGGATTCAACTCCGTCTCCACCGGAAACCTGGGAAATTCCGTCATCGGGTTCCTCAACACGCTCCGATCCGGCGGCATCAACGAGGTGTCGCAGGCCAACTTCATCGCAGCGGAACGCATTTTGGCGGAATCCATCAACCAGATCGCCTCCCAGCGAGGCCGCTTGGGCGGGCTGCAAAAGAACCAGATCCGAACCAACATCAACAGCCAGCAGGTCCAATTCGAGAACGTCACAGCCGCGGAATCCAGCATCCGCGACGCGGACATGGCCACCGAGATATCCGCCCTAACCCGCGCCCAAATCCTGGTCCAGTCCACGCAGCTCACCTTGCAGATCGCCAACCAGCAACCCCAAGCCGTCCT
>CBFDVE010000273.1:0-4121 GCA_965613205.1 uncultured Rhodospirillaceae bacterium | reverse complement strand
CCGAAGGACTGCTGTGACGATCTCTATGGGTTCTTATTAACGCTCGATGGTATAATAGGCCTGGCGCAGGTTTTGGCCGGGACCGGAGCCGTCCAGATACATTTTCGCCAGCCGAAGCTGCGCTTCGGCGCACCCCATTTGCGCCGCCCGCCGGTACCACACAGTGGCCTGTTTGGCATCGGGGCTGGATCCCAGGCCAAACTGTAAGCGATCTCCAACCTGCATAATCTTTTTCGCCGGACCCTTTTCAAATGTTATGGCGTCCTGCTTTTTCACCCGGGACTCAGCGTAGGTGTTCGATTTATCGACGGTTCCCTGCGCCAGCAATTCCGCCCTGTAGGTTTCAAATTTTGCCAGCAGGGCCGGAATATCGGGATTGAGTTTTTTCCACTGTTGTCGCCCCTTTGGGTCGGTCCGGCCCAGAAATTCGATAAACTCCTTGCAGTTGAAGGCCAGTAGTTGCTGAAACCGGATCATCTCGGTCGATCGTTTGTCCAGGCCGAAATCCTGGTGGGCCCGTTCCTGATACATCCAGGCTTCGCATTCAATGTCCATCTGACGCATGTCCAGGCGGCGGTCGGCCATTTGATGCCGTGGCGACCGATTATAACCAGAAATTCCTTGGTATCTTGCAGATACCTTGGCAGGAAAATAGCGACTTTAAGCGTTGCCGCGCTGGAATTTGTCTGTGGATAACGGGGATCATAGACGATTGTAACCTGCCCGTTGGCAATCAGCCGCTGTACGTCGGCGAAATTCGAGGGAGAGCGGGCCTTCAGAACCGACAAGGCGTTCCTGATTCGCACCAGCGCTGGCCCGGGTCCGATCACCGGCACGTCGAATAGCCGATTTTTTTTCCACAGGAATGGCGATCAGGGTGATACCGAAATGCTCTGAGATCAGTGGCGGCGAATGACGGGCCGCTTCTGCCGGTCCGACAAGTAACAAAAAATACAATACAATCAGGAAGCTACGCCACATGTTCGGGGCCATGGCCTGGATTACCGAGCCCGCAGGGCAAAAAAACAAAAACAAGGATACAAAGTTGCTTTTTATAACTGTATATAGTACTAGCATAGAGGCTGATTCACCAATGGTTAGGCACACTTAACCGGAATTCGCGTGGGGACAAACAAATACCTCGATCAGGGAATAAATTAGAAATGACGCTATTGGCTGGATTATCTCTCGCTAAGACACCCGGGCGCGGTCTTTTTTCGGCCCTGTTGTTGGCGCTTGCCCTGGTTGTTGCGGCCCCGGCACAGGCCGAGACCCTGGCCGATCTGATCCTTGGCCTGACCCAGAAAAATAACCTGATCAAAGCCGCCGAGGACGATGTGGCGGCCTCCCGCGAGCGGGCCAAAGTCACCCTCGGCAAATGGTATCCGGAACTCAACATTGATGCCGCTTATGGTGTCGAACGCCAGCAGAAACCAACCACTGCCGACACTAATTTTGTCAGCCGCGACATGGATATAACGATCACTCAACTGCTGTGGGATTTCGGCAAGACAAACGCCGATATCCGCCAGTCGGCACTGATTGTCGAGCAGACCCAGTCGACGCTCCATTCCGTGTCGCAAGATGTCTTGCTGCGCGGCGTTACCGCCTATCTGAACGTGACGCGATCCGTCCAGTCACTGGATTTCGCCAAGCGTTCGGAAGCCAACATTAAAAAGCAGACAGAACTTGAAAATGCCCTGGTCGAATCCGGCAAGGGCTTTTCGACCGATGTTTTGCAAGCCAAGGCCCGCCTGGCCGGCGCACAATCCCGACGCATCGTTTCATTTGGGGGCCTGCAGATCGCCAAGAACGAATTTCGCTCGGTCTTCGAAATGGAACCCGTGGCACCGGAAACTTGGGTTCGTCCCCCGTTGCCAGGGGCCTCTCTGCCGCCGAGCCTGGAGGCCTCGCTCACCATCGCCATGGAAAATAATCCCGGCCTAAAAGCCGAAATCATCGGCACCCAGATCGCCGCGGAAACCATTAATTCGACCCGCTCGGACGAATTCTATCCGACCCTGCAAGGTGTCGTTGAACGATATTTCAAAAAAGATTTCAGCGGCACCGCCGGCTTTCAGGTGGAATCCGAAGCCCGAGTGGAATTAAGCTTTCCCTTCAATCTAGGTATGACCGCGGCCAATACCTTGCGGGCCTCTGAACGGGATCATTCCGCCACCGTGCGCCGGGTCGCCGACCGCCGGGATCTGATCGAACAACAGACCCGCAATGCCTGGATTAATCTGGAAACCGCCCGTCTGACCACCAGCGCCTTAAAAAACCAGGCCGAAATCATTATGCGTTTCCTGCAAGACGCACGGGAAGAACGCAAGGCCGGACGCCGGTCCCTGCTTGACGTACTCGACGGTGAAACACAATTGCTTAACGCCCTGAGTGATGCCGCCGCCGCCGAAGTTGATGAAGCCATCGCCACCTATTCGCTGATGGCCGTCATGGGGCAGCTTTCCCCGGCCATTTTTGCGGACCAGTAAAACCTAAAGCAACGCTTGTCCGGAATCGACCAAGTCATTCTTTTGGTAGTGTCTCAGTTCGAAACCTGAAAATACCTTGACAAATAAGGTATATAGTCCTACACTGCAGTCCCTGATTTGGAGTGTAATTTTAGATGAAATGTTTCGTGTGAAATTGCATTATCGCTGATTTTGCAATTATTTTTTATTGCATGAGAAAGTTTATAAGAAGAATAATCAAAAAGAAATTAGAATTCTTATAACATAGTTTTGCCGCTTTGGCAAGGTATATTGTGTTAATAAGTTAGGATATTATATAACAAGTTGTGAATTTTAGTTTGGAGATGTGTAAGTGCCTAAAGGCCCACAAGGACAACGACGACTCGCTGATTCAATCGGCTGCGCTGTGAGAGTAGCGCGGATCGCAACGGGTGAAATTGAAGAGTCGTTGCTACAGAAATCTGGACGGGTTCGTTCTGGTTATGCCGGAGCGAAGGCACGGAATGAAAGTCTGACAGAAGAGCAGCGGTCAGACATTGCTAGGAGAGCCGCAGCGGCTCGATGGAGGTAAACATGCAAATGGAATTGAACGCACTTAAGAAGCGGCTGTTCAAGGACAGTTCCGTGAAGAATATTAAATTCTATCCAGGAACTAATAGCGATGCCTCTCCTGAGGACATGGCCAAGGGAATCAATAAGTACTTTGCCGCAGCTGAAAATGATTCTCACGAAATGGATTTGGATTTGGACAAAGACCTTGATAGTTAAGCAAGGAAAAAAAGAAAAAAGCACCATTGATTTAGTGGTGCTTTTTTTATGACCTTCTCAACACTATATGATCGTGTGCAGGAAAAGGAGCCAAAAATAAGCACCCGCTGGTTGAGAGACCAAGTTATTGATATTACACCAATTACCAGTGTCAAAGAGCAGTGGACGAGTCTGCTAGATGGGGAATCAATACGGGGGTTCTATATTGAAGGTCCATTAGAGCCTCCTGTACCTTTAGGGGCCAATGAATCGCTAATAGTCCTGAAGCGTTCCCTCGACAAAGAGTGGCGCAGGTTCGTCTACACAAAAGAATTGATGCATACATTTGATACTGAGGAAGAAAAAACTGATACGGAAGAAAAGTTTGATATTCAAATTGAGAAGCTCGGCGATCCAGCCGCCCCCATATCCCCACAATGGAAGGCTGAAATCACGGCTTTTTGGAGAGCGTTAGCTGTTCTTTGTCCTGAGAATTATAGATGTGAAGCAAAGGCAATGATTGATAAGGACGAATTAAGTGTGTCGTCTGTGGCCGCACGCCTGAAAATACCCAGTTCCCGTGCTGAATTTCTATTCCGAGATGATTATCTGGGTATACTCGAAAATATAAAATGAACAAAATGCTTACTATTAGTAAATAATTCAGTTACATTAAGGGCATGAACAAATTGCCCTTACATAAACGCACTCAAATTTTGCACATGCTTGTTGAGGGTTCCTCCATGCGGTCAATCTCTCGCGTGGTCGGCGTTTCCATCAACACCGTCACAAAGCTGTTGGTTCAAGCTGGCGAGGCTTGCGCGGCATACCATGACGATACGGTGCACAATGTAGAGGCCCGTCGCGTCCAGTGTGATGAAATCTGGTCTTTCTGCTACGCCA
>CBFDVE010000272.1:0-4133 GCA_965613205.1 uncultured Rhodospirillaceae bacterium | reverse complement strand
GGGGCACCTCCTGGAACGACTGGCTCAGCCGCCGGGCGATAGTTTTACGCATATTGTCCGCCGGGACTTCCTCGTAGGAGCCCTCCGGGTAGAGTTTGCGCGGATCGTCGGCGGCGCGCGGTGCGGTGGCAGCTTGCGGGGCGGGTGCGGCAGCGGCGGCGGGTCCGGCGGAAATTGTCGCCTCAATGTCAGTTTTAACAATGCGGCCATGGGGACCGGAGCCCTTGACCGCGCCAAGGTCAAGCCCGGCACTGGCGGCCAGACGACGGGCCAGAGGGCTGGCGAAGACACGGTCGCCTTTTGCCACTGGTGCGGCAGGAGCCGGAGCCGCCACCGGAGCTTCAGCAGGAGATGCCGCCACAGGAGCTACCGGTGCTACCGGTGCCGCAGAGGCATCGATATCACCGGCGCTTTCACCGTCTTCGAGAATAACCGCGATCAGGGAATTGACCGGTACCCCCTCGCTGCCTTCGGCGACCACGATCTTGCCCAGCACCCCTTCATCGACCACTTCCACTTCCATCGTCGCCTTGTCGGTTTCAATTTCGGCCAGGACATCGCCGCTTTCCAAAACATCGCCTTCTTTTTTCAGCCACTTGGCCAGCTTGCCCTCGGTCATGGTCGGTGACAGGGCCGGCATTAATACATCTATGGTCATTATCTCAATCCCTCCCCTTACCGGTAACAGGCGGATTTTGCCGCCGTGACAATGGCGTCGGGCGTCGCCAGGGCCAGTTTTTCAAGATTGGCCGCATAGGGCATGGGCACGTCTTTTCCGTGCACCCGAGCAACCGGGGCGTCCAGATAATCGAACGCCTGTTCCATCATCTGGGCCGCCAGTTCGGCACCGATGCCGGCAAACGGCCAGCCTTCTTCCACCGACACCAAGCGATTGGTCTTGATCACCGATTGGACTATCGTGTCCGTATCCAGGGGCCGGATTGAGCGCAGATTGATCACTTCCGCCTCGATCCCCTCGGCGGCCAGTTTTTCCGCCGCCACCAGGGCCTCGCCGACCATGATCGAAAAGGCGACGATGGTCACATCCGTTCCCGCCCGTTCGATTTTCGCCTTGCCGATGGGCACCGTGAAGTCCGGGTCCTCCGGCACTTCGAAGCTCTGCCCATAGAGCAATTCGTTTTCCAGGAAGATCACCGGATTGGGATCGCGAATGGCCGATTTAAGCAAGCCCTTGGCGTCAGCCGCCGACCACGGCGCGACCACCTTGAGGCCCGGACAATGGGCGTACCACGAGGCATAACACTGGGAATGCTGGGCCGCGACCCGCGAGGCAGCACCATTAGCACCGCGAAAGACAATCTGGCAGCCCATCTGGCCACCTGACATATACAGGGTCTTGGCCGCCGAATTGATGATGTGGTCGATGGCCTGCATGGCGAAGTTAAAGGTCATGAATTCGACTATGGGCTTGAGGCCGGAAAATGCCGCGCCCACACTCAGGCCGGTGAACCCGTGTTCGGTAATCGGCGTATCGATCACCCGGGTATCGCCGAATTCCTCCAGCAAGCCCTGGGAAATCTTATAGGCTCCCTGGTACTGGGCGACCTCTTCGCCGATCAGAAAAACCGTGTCATCGCCGCGCATTTCCTCGGCCATGGCATCACGCAGGGCATCGCGCACACTCAACGTCACCGTCGGCCCCGCCGGCGGCGTCGCCTCTATTGGCGGCGCGGATTTGGCAACGGCGGGCGCGGGATCAGGGGTCGGGTCAGGGGCTGAGGGGGAAGGCGGTGAAGGGGGCGGGGGCACCGCTGAAATATCAACATCGCCCAATTCTTCACCGTCTTCGAGGACGATAGCAATGGGGGAATTTACCGGCACGCCTTCGGTGCCTTCAGGGACCAGGATTTTGCCCAGAGTCCCTTCGTCGATGGCTTCCACTTCCATCGTTGCCTTGTCGGTTTCAATCTCGGCCAGGATATCGCCGCTTTCGACGGCGTCGCCTTCGGCCTTCATCCAGCGGGCGATCTTGCCCTCGGTCATGGTCGGCGACAGGGCGGGCATGAGAATCTGGATGGGCATGGATCAGGCCTCCAACAAAATGTCGGTGTAAAGTTCGCTTAGGTCAGGCTCCGGGCTTTCCTGGGCGAACGCGGCGGCCTCGGTAACGATGGCCTTGATCTCCCGGTCCATGTCTTTCAGAGCCTCTTCATCGGTCATCTTGCCGTCCAGCAGCACATGACGCAGATTGTCAATCGGATCGCTTTCCTTGCGCACCTTGCTGACTTCTTCTTTCGATCGGTATTTGGCCGGGTCCGACATGGAATGGCCGCGATAGCGATAGGTTTTCATTTCCAGAATAAATGGTCCCTTGCCCGAGCGGCAGTGCTCAAGCGCCTTTGCCGCCGCTTCCTTGACCGCGACCACGTCCATGCCATCGACCTGCACGCCGGGAATACCGTGCGCCGTGCCCCGTTCCGACAAATTGGTCGTCGATGACGCCCGCTCGATGGAGGTTCCCATGCCGTAGCGGTTGTTTTCGATCACGTAGACAATGGGCAGCTTCCACAAAGACGCCATGTTGAAGGCTTCATAAACCTGGCCCTGGTTGATCGCACCATCACCGAAATAGGCCATGCAGACGCCGCCGTCTTTCTTGTACTTGTGGCCAAACGCCAAACCCGTGCCCAAGGGCACCTGGGCGGCGACGATACCGTGGCCGCCGAAAAAATTCTTGTCCCGGCTGAACATGTGCATGGAACCGCCCTTGCCCTTGGAATAGCCATCGGCCCGGCCGGTCAGTTCGGCCATGACGCCTTTGGGGTCCATGCCGCAGACCAGCATGTGGCCGTGATCCCGGTAACTGGTAATCACCGTGTCACCGTCTTGTGACGCCATCTGCATGCCGACGACAACCGCTTCCTGGCCGATATACAGGTGGCAAAAGCCGCCGATCAGACCCATGCCATACAACTGCCCGGCTTTTTCCTCGAAGCGCCGGATCATCAGCATCTTGCGGTAGTATTCCAGCAGTTCGGCGGCATTGCCGGCAGGCTTCGATTTGCCGGGACGCTTGCGCGCCTTGGTTGCCGGTTTTTTCGATGCAGCAGAACGTGTGGCGGAACGTTTCGCAGTTTTGGCCATCGGATTGCCCAACCTCTTCCCTGTTGACAGACAGATGATGGCTATCAAGTTACCCCTGAAAGAAGCCGACTTCAAGGAATATAATACACGGTAATGCGTTGTTTTTATTATGTTTTTATATTTTAACACGATATTGGTTATTTTTTCGGATTCAAGGTCCGTCGTAAGTTTTTTCGACCCGTGCGACATGCACCCGAAAGGCCTTGTAGAACGCGCGGCGACCCTGCACTTGCGCTTCCAGATGCTCGCCGTTGGCCTTCCAGGCGGCGATATCTTGCAAGGATCGCCAATAGGACACGGTGATGCCGAAACCGTTTTCATCCCGGCTTGAATCGATGCCCAGGTACCCCGGCTGCCGGGTCGCCAGGTCAGCCATGCGTTCGGCCAACTCACTATAGGTTTGATCGTCGCTATCGCTGCGCTGGCTGGCGAAGATCACCGAGTAATAAGGGGGCTGTGGCGTGTCGGCAGGCAGGGTCACGGCGGGGCCTTTCATTTTCCGGGCAGCATGACCTTTACGTCGGGCAGCACGACAATATCGTCAGCATAGCCGTAACCGAGCATCAGGCGGGCCCGTTCGTCCAGCATATCCGGGTCAAGGCTATCGGGGTGGAGTAATTTGACGTTGTGTTCCAACGTCTTACGTTGGGTTTTGATGGCGTCCAGTTCGAGCTTGGCGACCACGACCTGTTGCGATATCTGACGCAGGGCGAGCAATCCCCGCTGACCACTGATGGCGTGATAGGCGAAATAGCTTACCGCGCAAATGCCGATAACCGGGCCGACCACATGCCGGGCGCGTAATCGTAACTCGGAAAATAGACCCATTGGAACAAGGTGCCCGTATGGTTATTGGTGAGAGCACCCACAGTCCCCTTACCCATTCTTATTTAACGGGATAAAGGCTTAAGAACTGGTTTAGGTTTTCCCATACCGGGCGATGGGGCCGAGTTCTTCTTCGATGCGCATCAACTGGTTGTACTTGGCCATGCGGTCGGAACGACTGAGCGATCCCGTCTTGATTTGCC
>CBFDVE010000271.1:0-4134 GCA_965613205.1 uncultured Rhodospirillaceae bacterium | reverse complement strand
GGTCCGTCGAAAGCCTGGGGCTGACGGCGGCGGTCAGGGCCGAAGAAGGTGGCTGAGCGAACAAAACCGCGAGGATCTTCAATAACCTGGCTGATCCGCCGATACACCTGTCTGGCCGAAATAGGTTTGGCCAGGTACTCATTGATACCGGCGTCCCTGGCTTCGATTATTCGTTTGAAATCCGTGAAACCGGAAATCATGATAAACGGGGTGAACGGGTCGGCCCCTTCGGCACCGGCGCGGATCAGGCTGACAAGTTCAACTCCATTGATCGGCGACATCATGTTATCGGCAATAACCAGATCGACCTCATGTTCGATCAGATGATCCAGCGCTTGCCGACCGTTTTCGGCTTCGAAAATTTTTCGAATACCGAACGCCCTTAAAATACCTTTCAGAATATCACGCATGGGCTTGTTATCATCGGCGACAACGACCCTCATATCCGTTAGATCATAACTTTGCATACGTTCTTTAGGCCCCCTTTCCCTGAACGAATCGCACCATAAGGGTTAATCCAGTTCGTGTAACGAAATATTGACAATGAATGCAGGATGACTATTGGATCAGGCTGAGAAGTTCGGCCCCGTCATCGACCCTGTCACCGGCTTTAAAATGAATGGATCTGACCGTGCCATCCTGGGGCGCGGTGATGGTGTGTTCCATTTTCATGGCCTCGAGCGCCATTAACACCTGGCCGCTTTTGACCGTCTGACCGACTTTAACGGCAATCGAGACAATGCGCCCCGGCATGGGGGCGATCAATCCACCGGCGGCGCCCTCAGACATGTTGCCTGAGCGAATTTCATCTGCGGTTTTAAAGATCACCGGGCTGCCCCCGGTATCGACATAAACGCGGTCGCCTCTGATCAGGGCCATTCCCTTGATGCGGCGGGTCGCAGCCTTGCCGGTCAAATCGGCAACCAGGGTTCCTTCCATATCGTAGTGGCCCCTGGCGTGCAGGGTTTGGTCTGGCAGATCAAGCAGATATCCATCTTCGCGATAATGCACGGTGACCGGGATTTTGGAAAATACCAGATCGTGATGGTTATCGCCGTTCATGCGCCAGCCCCCGGTCGAATGCCAGGGCGAGCCGGGATCGCCGGAGCGACGGGCTAAATCATGCCCCTGTTCCTGCCGCCGCAACATGACCGCCAGTGTGGCCAGGGCCAGGGCGTCATTGCCGCTATCTGCGGCGAGCAGATCATCGGCATTATCGGCGATGAAACCTGTTTCAACCGCTCCGGCGCGAAATTCCGGATGGCCGAAAGCCCGGCGCAGCAAACCCAGATTGGTTTGCATCCCGGCGATTTCCGTGTCGGCCAGGACGCCAGCCATGCGGGCCATAGCGGCCTGCCGGTCGACCCCCCAGACGACGATTTTGGCGATCATGGGATCGTAGTCGGACGACACCGTATCGCCTTGCCGGACACCGCTATCGACGCGCACGGAACCGCCGTATTGATCCATGGTGCCCAGGTTAAACCGTTCGATCATGCCGCCGGTGGGCAGGAAGTCACGGGCCGGGTCTTCGGCGTACAGGCGGGCTTCGAAGGCGTGGCCCGACGGCACCAGTTCTTCTTGATCGCGCGGCAGCTGCAACCCGGCGGCGACTTCCAACTGCCACTGGACCAGGTCTTCGCCGAAGATCATTTCGGTCACCGCGTGTTCGACCTGCAGGCGGGTATTCATTTCCATGAAATAGAAATCCCCGTTTGGGGCCAGCAGGAATTCCACCGTGCCCGCCCCGACGTAGCCGATGGCGGCGGCGGCCTGGGTGGCGGTGGCGGCGAAGTCCTGGCGCAGGGCATGGGATAATCCCGGTGCCGGGGCTTCTTCGATCACCTTCTGGTGCCGCCGCTGCACCGAGCAGTCCCGTTCCGACAAGGTGACGATATTGCCGAAGCGATCTCCGAACACCTGCACTTCCACATGGCGGGCCCGCTGCACCGCCTGTTCCATTAACAATGTCGCATCGCCAAAGGCCGATTTGGCCTCGCGCCGGGCCGAGGCGACAGCGTCCTTCAATTGTCTGGCCGTATCAACAAAGCGCATCCCCCGCCCGCCACCCCCGGCGGACGCCTTGATCATCACCGGGTAACCGATTTTTTTCGCCGCCGCCTTGAACGTGGCAAAATCCTGCCTGGCCCCGTGATAGCCGGGCACCACGGGCACCCCGGCACGCTCCATGATCCGCCGCGACCGGACCTTCGATCCCATGTCGCGAATGGCGCCGACCGTGGGGCCGATGAAGACCAGCCCGGCCTTGGCCACGGCCCTGGCGAAGGCGGCGTTTTCAGAATTAAACCCGTAGCCCGGATGAATGGCCTGTGCACCGCTTTGCAGGGCGGCATCGATGATCGCCGGGCCGTTCAGATAGCTGTCGATGCCGACCGCCTGATCGGCACATTCCACATGCAGGGACTGCCGGTCCTGATCGCTGAAAACGGCGACCACGCCAATCCCCATGGCGCGAGCCGTGGCGGCAATGCGGCAGGCGATTTCGCCCCGGTTGGCGATCAGAATTTTGTCAAACATCATTTGGTTCCCTGTCCCAGGCGGGGCGGCGTTTTTCCAGGAAGGCGGAAATCCCCTCTTTGCCTTCGTCCGAGGCCCGGATGCGGGCGATGCCCTCGGCGGTTTCCCTGACCACGGACTGATCAAACGGGCGACCTTGCAGGGAAAAAATCAACTGCTTGATCGCGGTCATCGCCGCCGGGCCGTTTTGCAACAACATGGCAATCAATTTCTCGGCGTGAGAATCCAGATCATCAGCGTCAACCACATCGTCGACCAGGCCGATGCGCCTGGCCTCGTCGGCGTCGAATCGCTCGGCAGTCAGGGCATAGCGGCGCATGTGGCCGGGGCCGATCTTCTCCATGACGTACGGCGAGACGACGGCCGGCACGATGCCGAGCTTGACCTCGGTCAGCGCAAACTTGGTTCCCTCCACGCCAATGGCGATATCGCAGCAGGCCAGCAGGCCCACACCTCCCCCGTAGGCCGAGCCATTGACGCGCGCCAGGGTGGGTTTGGAAAGAAAGTTCAAGGTCCGCAGCAGCGTGGCCAGACGTAGGGAATCGGCACGATTGGCCTCGGTCGAGGCGCCGATCATCCCGCGCATCCAGTGCAGGTCGGCTCCGGCGGAAAAAGTGTTGCCCCGGCCGGTCAAGACCACGGCGCGGATCGAGGGGTCACCATCCAGACGTTGCAGGGTTGCGGTCAGTTCGGCAATTAGCACGTCATCGAAAGCATTGTGTACATTCGGCCGGTCGAGGGTAAGTTCCGCGACATCGCCGCGTTGGGCGAAAGAGAGGGACTGGATCATGAAAAGCAACCATCCATAAAACGTCCATGATAACCGTCGTGAAGCAAGCGTGGAGTCGGGGTTGTTAACTTAAATGATAACCATTATCATTTGTACATCTTGTGATGGAACTGTCCATGAAATTTGGCTTGTCCGTAGTGGCCGGTCTCGGTCTTGCCCTGGTTGCGACGGGAGCGGTTGCGGCCCGGCCCACTGTCTCCCTGGTGATCGAGAACCATCGCTTCCAGCCTACCGAGCTGCGTATTCCGGCAGCAACCAAGGTGTTGTTGCTGATTGAGAATCGGGACTCTACCCCGGAAGAGTTTGAGAGCACCGATTTCAATCGCGAGAAGATCGTGATGCCGAAGTCGACGATCAAGGTCTTCGTGGGCCCTCTGGACAAGGGCCGTTACAAGTTTTTTGGCGAGTTTCATCAGGACACCGCCCAAGGCGTGTTGATCGTGGAGTAGAGCTATGTTGGGAATCACCTTGCTGGTATTTCGTGAAGTACTTGAAGCGGCCCTGATTGTCAGCATTGTTGCTGCGGCAACGCGCGGGGTGTTGCACCGCGGTGGGTATATCGGTGCCGGTATTGCCTTGGGTATTAGCGGCGCCATTCTTGTGGCTCTATTTGCCGGACGTATTGCAACGCTGTCCAGCGGACTTGGTCAGGAGTTGTTCAATGCCACGGTATTGCTGGCTGCGGTGGTGATGATCGGCTGGCATGTGGTGTGGATGTCGAGCCACGGTCGGGAACTGGCGCAGCAGATGCAGGCGGTCGGTCATTCCGTCCGCACTCCGGGCGGGGCGATCAGCTTTGCCCGCAG
>CBFDVE010000270.1:0-4147 GCA_965613205.1 uncultured Rhodospirillaceae bacterium | reverse complement strand
CCCTGCATCACAAGATTCGGGCAACGCATCCGGTGGGCTTGAGAAGTCGCCCTTCGGGTTCCATTTCCTGGCTTCTCGGGGCGTCGAGCTCCCTCAACGATGCTTTGGCATCGCCTCCGGAACCTCTCCTACCGAGAAATCAGGAAATGGAATCGTATGGATACCATATGTTAGATTCTATCCGCTAGTTCATCTGGACCCTGACCATGCTGGTCTGCAACAACCTGTGGAAAGTGTTCGGCGACGACGCACACACCTTTCTGGCCGCCCGCGGCCAGCCGCCGAGCGCCGCCGAGCTGCTTGAAAACGGCTATGTGGGGGCCGTGCGCGATGTTAATCTAAGCGTCCAGGAAGGCGAAATATTCATCATTATGGGCTTGTCCGGCTGCGGCAAATCGACTCTGGTGCGCTGCATGAGCCGCCTGATCGAACCGACCATGGGCGAAGTTTTGTTCGAGGGCCGGGACCTTTTGCAGGCCGGGGTCAGGGAACTGATCGAAATACGCCGCCACAAGATGGGCATGGTGTTCCAGCATTTCGCCCTGCTGCCGCACCTGACCGTGCTCGGCAATATCGCCTTTCCCCTGGAAGTGCAGGGGGTCGATCGCAAAATCCGCGAGGCCCGCGCCCGCGAGGTCATCGACCTGGTCGGCCTGGAAGGGCGGGAAGCTTACTACCCGCGCGAATTGTCCGGCGGTCAGCAACAGCGGGTCGGCATCGCCCGGTCCCTGGCGGTGGAACCCGATATCTGGTTCCTCGACGAGCCGTTTTCGGCACTGGACCCTTTGATCCGGCGGGAAATGCAGGATGAATTCCTGCGTCTGCAAAATGTTCTGCACAAGACCATTGTCTTCATCACCCATGATTTCGACGAAGCCATCCGCCTGGCCGACCGCATCGCCATTATGCAGGACGGAGAAATCATCCAGACCGGGACCCCCGAACAACTGGTGTTAGCCCCGGCGACGGACTACGTGGCCGAATTTACCCGTGGCATTCCCCGCGCCAAGGTGCTGAGCGCGCGCACCATCATGACCGCCCCCTCAGGCCAGACTGTGGTCGGGCAAATCGATGCTGACACTCGTGTCGAAGACATGGCCGCCCAGGTGGTGGCAGGGTCGGGACCATTTGCGGTGATCGAGGGCGATGAAGTGGTTGGCGAAATCAGCCGGGAGGCGGTGATCGCGGTGCTGGTCAACAAAGACGGTGGATCATGACCGCTACCCTGGCTGCTAGCGCGCCGCGTCGCGTCAATCCGTGGCTGATCGGCTGGGTCGTGGCGCTTGGTTTTGTCGCTCTGTTACAGGCTTACGGGCGGGATGATCTGGCCTGGGCTTTCAAGTTTCCCCGCGACTGGGTCATTCCCCTGCGTTTCTGGCTCAGCGATTTGATGAAATGGCTGCTCAACGAATTTGATCTGGGCCTGTTCACGTTCCGCCAATTTACCCGCTCCATCGCCTGGGTTATCGAACAACCCTACTGGCTGGTCAAAAGCCTGCTGTCGACCGGGTTCCTGCAAGGGCAGGGCAGCGGCGCGGTGGTGCTGTTTCCGCGTATTTCATGGGTCGCGATCATCGGCATTGTGATGCTGATGGGGGTCTACGCCAAGGACCGAAAGCTGGCCCTGCTGGTCGGCGGCTGCTTTTTCTATCTTGTCCTGTTCGGTCAGTGGGACAGCGCCATGGTGACGCTGTCGTCGATTATTATCGCCGTGCCCTTCGGGGTCGCCGGGGGCCTGAGTTTAGGAATTCTCGCTTACCGGTCACCGGGTTTCGAGCGACTGATCCGGCCCCTGCTTGATCTGATGCAGACGGTGCCGGTGTTTGCCTATCTGGTGCCGATCCTGATCCTGTTCGGCTTCGGACCGGTTTCGGCGATGATCGCCACCATAATTTACGCCCTGCCGCCGATGGCCCGGGTGACCATCCTGGCCCTGCGCCAGGTGCCGGCGGAACTGACCGAATTTGGCGCCATGGCCGGATGTTCGCGCAGCCAGATTCTGTGGAAAATACAAATCCCGGCGGCCAAGGCGACGCTCATGGTCGGGGTCAACCAGGTCGTCATGTTGTCTTTGAACATGGTCATTATTGCCTCCATGATCGGCGCCGGGGGCCTGGGGTTCGATGTGTTGAACGCCTTGAAACGCCTGAAAATCGGCGAAGGGGTGGAAGCCGGATTGGCCATTACCCTGCTCGCCATCGCCCTTGATCGACTGAGCCAGGCCTACGCCCAACGACCGCCGCCGGTTCATGGCGGCGTCGCGCCGGGATTGATCAAACGCAATCCGAACCTGTTTATCGCCGCATCGCTGATCGGCGCAACCTGGATCATCGGCCTGATGTGGTCGGGCATGAATACCCTGCCGGAAAGCTGGCAGGTGACCACCGGGACGGTGTGGGGCGACCTGGTGCGCTGGATCAACATCAATTATTTCGACCAGCTGGACGGTTTCATGCGAATCGGTATCGCCGCCTATCAAAAGTTCATCAAGAACCTGCTGCTGCTCAATCTGATGATCCCGTTCAAACGCTTTTTACTGGCCTTGCCCTGGCCCGCCGTGGTCGGCCTGGTGGCCATGGCCGGGTGGCAACTGGGCGGCTGGCGCTTGTCTTTGCTGGTTGGTGTGCTGGCGCTTTTTGTCGCCTTCGTCGGCCAATGGCCGAAATCCATGGTCACGGTATATTTATGCGGCCTGTCCGTCGCTATCGCCTGCCTGATCGGCATCCCTATCGGCATCGCGGCGGCCCGGCGGGAACGGTTGCACCGGATTGTCCAGGCGGTCATCGACACCCTGCAAACCCTGCCGTCGTTTGTTTACCTGATGCCCGTGGTGATGCTGTTCCGGGTTGGTGACTTCGCCGCCATGCTGGCCGTCATTGTCTACGCCGTGGCTCCGGCCATTCGCTACACCGATCACGGTATCCGCAAGGTGCCCGCTCACCTGATCGAAGCCGCCGTTGCCGCCGGTAGCACCCGGCGGCAGATATTGTGGAAGGTGCAATTGCCCCTGGCCCTGCCGGAAATCATGCTGGGTATCAACCAGACCATCATGATGGCCTTGTCCATGCTGGTCATTACCGCCCTGGTCGGCACCCGCGATCTGGGCCAGGAAGTCTACATCGCCCTGACCAAGGCCGACACCGGTCGCGGCATTGTCGCCGGAATATGCGTCGCCTTCATCGCCATCATTGCCGACCGCCTGATCAGCGCCTGGGCCAACCGGCGCAAGGCCGAGTTGGGACTGGACTAGCTATGGACGCGCTCAAAAAAGCCCGATCTCTCACCTGCTGGTCCGGCCCGGTCGATCCGCAGCCCCTGATTGGTGGCATCACCAATACCAATTTTGTCGTTGCGGACGGCGGCGAAAAATATGTGGTCAGGATCGGCGACGATATTCCCCAGCACGGGATCATGCGGTTCGGCGAACTGGCGGCCAGTCGGGCGGCGTTCGCGGCGGGAATTTCACCGCAAGTGGTTCATCATCAGCCGGGGGCTTTGGTTATTCGCTTTATCGAGGGCATAACATACGGCCCGGAAGATGTGCGGCAAAATCTCGATCCCATTGTCGATCTGATCCGGCGCGTTCACAAAGATCTGCCGCATTTCTACCGCGGGCCGGCGCTGATGTTCTGGGTTTTTCATGTGCTGCGGGACTATCGGCATACTCTGGACGCGGGCGGCAGCCGCCTGATCAGCGAACTCGAGGATCTGGCCGCCAAGGCTACCGTGCTGGAAGAAGCCGTCGGCCCGGTCCAACTGGTGTTCGGCCACAACGATCTGCTGGCCGCCAACTTCATCGACGATGGAACGCGGATCTGGTTGATCGACTGGGAACATGCCGGTCTCTCAAGCCCGCTGTTTGATTTGGCCAATCTGGCGTCCAATAACGAACTGACCGATGGGCAGGAAGAATGGATGCTGGAAACCTATTTCGGGTACCCGGCCGATGACCGGCTTCGTCACCGTTACCGGGCCATGAAATGTGCCTCGCTGCTGCGCGAGGCCATGTGGAGCATGGTCTCCACATCTTCGCCGCGTAATTGCAGGGCGCGGGCAAAGCAGGCTGCCGCTTCGGCGTAACGCTCCATGGCGTCGAGAGCAAAACGCCAGCTTTTGTTGTTCGGCAGATTAGCGGCTCTATTCGCTA
>CBFDVE010000269.1:0-4158 GCA_965613205.1 uncultured Rhodospirillaceae bacterium | reverse complement strand
TGGCGGTGTATTCCGGGGTCTCGAATGATACCTGGACGTGGCTCTGGGCGGCGAGGTTGTAAATCTCGTCCGGCTGGACGTCCTGAATGATGCGGATAAGGTTGGTGGCGTCGGTCATGTCGCCGTGGTGAAGGATGAAATGGACATCCTTTTCGTGCCGGTCGCGATAGATATGATCGATGCGCTCGGTGTTGAAGAGCGACGAGCGGCGTTTGATTCCGTGGACCTCGTAGCCCTTGTCGAGAAGGAACTCGGCCAGATAGGCGCCGTCCTGTCCGGTGACGCCGGTGATCAGAGCCTTTTTCAATTTAGTGTTCCTTTCGAAAATCGGCGATGACTTTGCCATACAGGTGCAACAATCGATTGATTTCTTTTTCGCCGGTGAACTGAATTTCAAATAGGCGGCGGGCCGCGGTTTCCATTTTTTGCTGCCGATCGGGGTCGTTCAGAATGTTCGCCAGGCCATGGGCCAGATCATCCGCATCACCGGGTCGGGCCAGGTAACCCGTTTCGTTGTGGCGGACGCCATCGGCCATGCCGCCGGAATTGCTGGCGACCACGGCACGACCACAGGCCAGGGCCTCGATCAGCACATTGGGCAGGTTCTCGACTTCTGACGGGATGGCGACGACATCGGCGGCGGCATATATCTCGGCCAACTTGCTTGCCTGTTTAACGAAACCCATAAGATCAACCTGGACCGGTATCCGGTTGGCCCAGCTCTCGCCGCCATCACCGACTAACAACAGCGCATAGTGTTGCGGGTTTTGCAGCCGACCGAGGGCCTCGATCAGCACATCGCCGCCCTTGCGCGGATTGTGATCGAGCACATGAGCGGCAAACAGGATCGTTTTCTTGTCCGGGTTCAGGCCCAGGTTGCGCCGGGCGATGGCCCGGTCCATGGGCCGGAAATCCACAGGTTCCAGGCCGTTGGGGATACGGGTCACCGGGAAGCGGCCCAATAGCGGGCTTTGCCGGGCGCACGTTTCGGTCCAGCTTGAAGGGGCGACGATATTCAGCGTACAGCGGCCATAAATTTGGTCTTTCTTGTTGAACAGATAGGCCGTGCGGTCGCGGCGGAGCGCCGGGTAGGAGGCCAGATCGGGACAGGCCCCGCAGCCGGTGCGCCATTTTTCACAGGCACCGGGATAGGCGCAGTGGCCGGTCATCGGCCACAAATCCGACAGTCGCCAGACCACCGGGGCAACCGCCGACAGGCGGGCGACCAGGGATTGGGCAAAATAGCCGCCATGGGTGTTGTAAAGCGCGATAACGTCTGCGTCGCGAACCCAGGGATGGTAGTCGAGGCCCAGGCTGGACGGCAGAAACAGATACTGCAAGCCCAGCATGTCACTGAATTTGTTAGCGATGCGGTCGGCCAGTTGACTGAGTCGCCCGCCCTGAACCATGGCCACATGTGGGTCATCGCCGGTCTTGATGCCGACCAGCATTTTCGAATTATGGCCCGCCGCCCTGAGACCCTGGTGAATACGATTGGCCGACCGGGCCGAGCCGCCGGTCAAATCGGCAGTAGAAAAATGGACGATTGACAGAGGCCGGACGCTCACGCACCGATGGCCTTTAAGTCCCAGGTCGGTGCCTGCGGCGAGGGTTGTTCAATAAACACCTGATGCCAGATCTGGAACATCAAGGCACCCCAGACCAGGGTCGTGTTGTCGGCCTCGCCGTCCAGATGGGGACGCACGGTATGATCGTAAAAGGCCGGCCTGAAAATACCCTGGGCGGCCAGCCGGTGCGGGTTCAACAAGTGCTTTACCAGGGGCCGCAACTGATCTCGCAGCCACAATTTCAAAGGCACCACAAACCCCCGCTTGGGTGCATCGAGAACGTCCGAAGGCAGCAGATCGCCGATGGTGTCGCGCAACAACTGCTTGTACCGGCGCGGGTTCAGGCGCAGGGATGGCGGCACGCTCATGGCCAGATCAATCATGTGGTTATCGAGAAACGGCGTCCGTGCTTCGACATGATGGGCCATGGAAAAGCGGTCGGTCATGGCCAGAAATTCCTCCGGCAACTGGGTTTCGAAATCGACCCTGGTGGTTCGGTTGCGCAGGGCCTCGCTTTCTTGTGCCGCCAAGTGGCCATACAGCAGGGCGCTGGTATCGATCAGGCCGGTGCAGTCTCCGGCAAACACATGGCGGCGTTTGTCTGCGTCTGAACAATAGTAATGGCGGTCGCTGAAGCCCCGCCGGAACCGATCTTCCGAAGGCGCATGGGTGCCCGCCGACAGGCCCGGCAGGAAGCGGCGCTCGAGGCCGCTGAATTTGTTGTAGTTGCCGAACAGCTCGTCGCCGCCGGTGCCGGTCAGGGCGACCTTGACATGGTCGCCGAGAAATTTAAACACCGACCATGATGGCAACCCGCCGCCATAGGGCTCATCCATGTGCCAGACCATGGACCCCAGATCGTCGAGCAGGGATTGGGGATCGAGAATAATTTGATGATGCTCGGTGCCCCATTTATCGGCCATGGACCGGGCCAGGGGCAACTCGCTCCATTGTTCTTCACCGGGCCCGCTAAAGCCCAGGGAAAACGTTTTTATGTCGGCCCCCCGTTCGGCCAGCAGGCCGACGATGGCCGATGAATCGAGCCCGCCCGACAACAAACATCCATAAGGCACATCGGCCAGAGTCCAGCGGTCGGTCGCCGCCGACAGGGTCGCCCGCAACCGTTCGCGCCATTGCCCGACCGAGAGCGATTTGTCCTCGTTGAACGACAATCGCCACCAGGATTTTACCTCCAGTCGCCGGTCGGAAAAATGAAAGGTCAGGCTTTGGCCCGGGCCCAGGCGGCGGACCCCTTCGATAGCCGTGCGCTGGCTGGGCACATACATCAGGCTGATATAATGAAACAGGCTTTGGCGGTCGACCCGGCGCGCGAAATCAGGCAAGGCCAAAATAGATTTAAGTTCTGAGGCGAAGGCAAACCGGCGGCCATCATCGCAATAATAAAACGGCTTTATACCGGCCCGGTCGCGGGCACAAAACAGGGTCTTTTTGGCACGGTCATAAATGGCCAAGGCGAACATTCCGTTCAGGCGTTCGACCATGGCCGGGCCTTCCAGGGCGTAATAATTCAGCACCACTTCAGTATCGGAATGATCCGTTTGAAAAGCCATCCCCTTGTTTTCCAGCTCTTTGCGCAGGTCCGGCGCATTGAATATTTCGCCATTGAAAACAATGGTGTAGAGGCCATCTGGTGTGCTCATGGGCTGCACACCACCGGCCAGGTCGATGATCGCCAGGCGGCGCATGGCGAGGGACAAGTGGTTGTCGCGATGCCGAAACACGCCCTCGCCATCGGGGCCGCGATGAACGATTTGCTCGTTCATGGCGATGATGGAAGCGTCCTCCTGGAGACCCTGAATGCCGACGATGCCGCACATTAATTGTCGATGTCCCACCGGCAGCAATCTTCTTCGGCTGACGTAATCCAGTCGCCAATCAGAGCGACATCCTTGCTTTGCATCAGTTGCTCCTGGTTTTCCACATCGATCCAGGTTTCAAGTTGCGCCGTGCTATCCCGCCTGAATTCGAAGCCGACGCTGGAGATCGGAATGGAGCGGACTTTGAAAACCCCGTAGGCATATCGTTGCGCCAGTTCCGTTTCCGAGGCGGTCATTTCGGGCAAATCCTGCAAATGACTGATGGTTTCCAGGAACGTTTCCTTGCTGTCGAAATCGGTGGTGAAGCCAAGGCCATCGTAGCGCCCGGTCCCGGCGGTCAGGACCCGGATACCACGGCTCGCCGCCTCGATGCCGATGGTGCCGCGAACGGTCAGGCAATAGTCCATCAGCGGAAACAATGACAGCGTCGAAATATCCGATTCCGGGGCCAGTATTTTAATATGGTCGGGGATATCGCCCAGGGTTTTGTGGATCGCTTCGATCTCGCCGTGTTCGCTGCCCAGGCCATCGCGTTTGTTTTTAACCACGTTGGCCGGATGAACTTTAACCACCCAGTTCATGTGATCACTGCGGGCCGCTACCCGCAAAATATCGCACAGCCAGGTTTCATAATTTTCGAATAAATCAGTGCCCCAAAAGAATGTGGCATCCCAGAATATATGGGCAAAAATGAACACGGTTTTCTTACCCGTATCCAGGCCCAGTTTCTGGCGAACCTGATTGGGATCCAT
>CBFDVE010000268.1:0-4160 GCA_965613205.1 uncultured Rhodospirillaceae bacterium | reverse complement strand
TGCGTCTGGCAGAATCGTTCGAAACTGCGCTGCGCCTGGCAGACGGGCTGGCCCGCGCAGTCAGTATGGATGACGGTACGGAGATCACTTTCTCCGCCAAATTTGCCTGCCCGCAGTGCGGTTATTCCTTATCTGAGCTCGAACCGCGCCTGTTCTCCTTTAATAACCCGGTCGGCGCCTGCCCCGGCTGCGACGGCCTCGGCGTACAACAGACGTTCGACCCCAGGCGGGTAGTGGCACATCCGCACCTGAGCCTGGCCGGTGGTGCGGTGCGCGGCGTCTTACAACCGTTGTTGGAAGAAAAACCAGAAAGTATCACTCTTGCTAATCGCACGGAATCAAAAGCCCATGACCTAGTCTCCATTTTTCATTCCTATGGAGCGATCAAGGCCTGCGGTTTTGCTAATATTCCGCGACAAAAATATGACATTATCATCAATGCCACCGCCGCGAGTCTGAAAGGGGACATTCCCGCCATTGCTACTTCTTTGCTCAAACATACCTGTTGTTATGATATGATGTACGGTGCTCACCCCACTCCATTTTTGCAATGGGCGGAACAGCAAGGTGCCATCTGTTGCGTCGATGGCCTAGGCATGTTAGTTGAACAAGCTGCCGAGTCTTTCTTTGTTTGGCGTGGCATTCGTCCTGAAACTGGCCCCGTTATTGCTAGGTTGAAGCGTATCTTGGATCTAGAGTAAACATACCATTACTCATCGACGCTTCAACATCATCAATAATGAATACAAAAAAACCGATACGCAGTAAAGAAAATATTCTGGTTTTTGGCTCACCGAAAATTGAACAAATCGAAATCGATGAAATTTATGCTGGGATTGACAGGCAAGGACGCCAGTACGTGTTGCCTGTTCAGGCCAAAGGAGGAATTGACCAGCTCTCGGTTGTTCAAACCAAGCAAGATATTGCATGCTGTGCCGAGAAGTTCCCCAATCTGATTTGTCGAGCTATATCTACACAGTTTATGTCCGATAATCTAATTGCGCTATTCGAACTGACTGTAGAAAACGATGAAGTCAAAGTGGTAGAAGAACGTCACTATAGACTCGTTACTGGAGATCAGATTTCGCCAGACGATTTACGCGAATATTCGCAACGAACTTGATAAAATTTTGATTGCGGGTCGCCACCGGCGCAATAGATCACTCGGCTCCCTTATTCAATTTTAACGGTCATGCCTTCTTTGGTGACGAAACAGCCGTCCCAGGCGGCACTGGCTTCGGCTGACAATTTGTCCATGAAATCGTCATGATGAACCGGTTCATGGTGGAAGATGGCCAATCGTTTGACGTTGGCGGCCCGGCATAAATTCATCCCTTCGTTCCAGGTCGAATGACCCCAGCCGACTTTGCTCTGATATTCTTCTTGCGTGTACATGCTGTCGTAAATGACCAGGTCGGCCCCGTCGATCAGGTTCAGGATATTCTGGTCAGGCTGGCCCTCAACATGTTCCGTATCGGTGACATAGCACAGTGATTTGCCGCCGTATTCGATGCGATATCCGGTTGACCCGTTGGGATGATTTAGCGCTGCCGTCTTGACCTTGACTTCGGAATACAGACTAAAACTTTCACCGGCGCGGAAATCTTCAAAACGAATATTGGCCTGCATGGCTTCCAAGGGAATGGGGAACATGGGGCTGTCCATCTGGGCCGACAGGGCGCCCTGGATACCGCCCGCAACGTCGGTCAGGTGCCCGGCCATGATATGGATCGAACGGGCCGGATCATAAGCCGGGGTGAAAAAGGGAAAGCCGCTGATGTGGTCCCAATGGGTATGGGTCAGCAAAAGATGGGCTTCGCGAACATCCCGGTCGAGAAATTCCTGCCCCAGTTCGCGCATTCCGGTTCCCGCATCAAGCACAAAGATGCGATCATCGATGAAAACCTCGATACAACTGGTATTGCCACCGTAACGGATGTGGTTTGCGGTTGGGCAGGCGATTGATCCGCGAACGCCCCAGAATTTGATCTCAAATGTCATGCCTGTTCCCGCTATTCCCTGCCAATATTGGGTGCCCGATCTGATCCGACAATTAGATTGTGCCCTAAAACTACGTTTGCGGGGTTAATGATCCATGACTATTTCAATCGACACAGGTTTTTGCAAGCCTTATCAGCCCCAGGCCTTATCAGGCCCAAGTTTTATCAGCCCCATGAAAAAGGGTGCCGGAAATTCCGACACCCTTTTAATTCAGCTTCGAGGTCACAGAGGGTCAGGCCATGGCCGCAGCCAGGTCGATATTTTCCGCATCCAGTTCATTTCGGCTGGCGGCTTCGACGACGGTTTTCTGGATCTTTTCAAAAGCCCGCACTTCCAACTGACGCACCCGCTCGCGGCTGATGCCGTAACGCTGGCCCAGTTGTTCCAGTGTCAGGGGCGAATCGTTCAAGCGCCGTTCGGCGATGATATCCCGTTCCCGGTCCGACAATTCAGCCATCGCCGACGACAACAGGTCACGACGGTAAGAAAACTCCTGCCCGTCAACCGTGGCCTGTTCCGGCGAGGGGTTATTGTCAACCAGGGTATCCTGAAATTCCATGCCCTCGCCGTCCTGGGTCAGGGGTGCGTTCAGGGACGCATCCCGAGCCATCAGCCGCCGGTTCATGTCGCCGACTTCCTTTTCCGAAACGTTCAGGGCATCGGCCAGTTGGGCCGTTTGTTCGGGGGCCAGTTCACCATTATCGAAAATGTTCAGCTTGTTTTTGGTTCGCCGCAGGCTGAAGAACAGTTTCTTCTGGGCCGCCACCGTGCCCAGCTTGACCATGGACCAGGAACGCAGGACATATTCGGTAATCGAGGCCCGGATCCACCACATGGCATAGGTCGACAGGCGGAAACCCCGTTCCGGTTCGAATTTCTTGACCGCCTTCATCAGGCCGATATTGCCTTCCGAGACAAGATCGGCCACGGGCAGGCCATAGCCACGGAATTTCATCGCCATTTTAGCGACCAGGCGAAGGTGGGAGGTGACCAATTGGTGGGCGGCATCGGAATCGCCATGGTCACGCCAGCGCGTAGCCAGCATGAATTCTTCGTCTTTTTCCAGAATCGGGAATTTCCACACTTCCCGGAAGTAGGTCGACAGACCGCCTTCAACAGGAACACTCGGTAATCTCATGGTAGCCATAGTGACCATACCCTCCATAGGTGAAGCAATATGTTGGTGTGCAGCGATGTCTTGATTAAGACCAGTCATAGACAGCAATTGTGTTCAGACTATGATGGGCAATCACCGGTTTCAATCACCGGTTTCAATCACCGGTTTCAATCATCGGTCTATTCGTCACTGCCCGCTCCGCTAGTCCCGCCAAATGGCCAGGATACGGCTCGGAACGGCCTCACATGAGCACCGTCACCCTGAGCATATCAAATACCCAAGTCATGTCAATGGTTTTTAGCCAAATACCCTTGATTACAAAGGGTTATCTATATTCACCACGATAACAGAAGAGTCCTTTGACATCGTGCCATTCCGGCCTATCTATGTGCTGGAATAAACGCGAAAGGCGACGCCATTCACGGGCAGAAACATGGGCAGAAAAATAGAAGTTCTTTTGGCCAGTCCCCGCGGGTTTTGTGCCGGGGTCGAACGGGCCATCGACATTGTCGAACGGTGCCTGGACATTCATGGTGCCCCTGTTTATGTGCGCCACGAAATTGTCCACAACAAGCGGGTGGTCGAGACCCTGCGGGCGAAAGGCGCCGTCTTCGTCAATGAAGTTTGTGATATTCCCGACGATGCCGTGACCGTATTCAGCGCCCACGGTGTTTCCGACGACGTTGAATCCCAGGCCAGAGATCGTCACCTGCCGGTCATAGACGCCACCTGCCCGCTGGTCACCAAGGTTCATAACGAAGGCCGCAAACACGCGGCTAAGGGTCGCCAGGTGATCCTGATCGGCCATGCCGGGCATCCGGAAGTGGAAGGCACCCGTGGCCGCATCCCCGGTGGTGTCGCGGTCGTTTCCAACCTTGCGGATGTCGCCGCCTTAAAAATCGAAGACCCGGACCAGGTTGCCTATATCACCCAGACGACTTTAAGCGTTGATGACACGCGGGACATTATCGCCGCCCTGCGCGCCCGCTTCCCTCATATTCAGGGGCCGGAATTGCAGGATATCTGCTACGCCACGCAAAAC
>CBFDVE010000267.1:0-4167 GCA_965613205.1 uncultured Rhodospirillaceae bacterium | reverse complement strand
GAATTGGCGTTGATCAGGTTGAGGGTGACCGCATTGGCCGCGACAAAATTCTTGCCGAAGACAATTTCCGCCATGGCGACGGTGTCGGCGGCCCGTTGCGGATGGGTGACCGAGCCCATGAACGGCTTATCCGAATAGCGGATGTGGGAATAGACCATATCCAGATGCCGCTTGTTGACCGGCAGATCGACCGGTTCGGTGACCGTGCCGCCGGAGTGGTGCAGGGCCGGAGACATGTAGGCCAGCTTAACGAAATTTCGAAAATCTTCGAGGGTGCCGTAACGGCGGCCCTGGTCCAGGTCATGCACGAAGGGCGGCCCGTAGACCGGTGCGAACACGGTGGCGTTGCCGCCGATCTGAACACTGCGGGTCGGGTTGCGGGCGTGCTGGATAAACTGCGACGGGGCCGTGGCGATCAGCTTGCGCGCCAGGCCTTTGGGGATATGCACCCGTTCGCCCTGAACGTCCGCACCGGCGTCCCGCCACAGACCAAGGGCTTCTTCATCGTCGCGAAATTCGATGCCGATTTCTTCCAGCACGGTGTCGGCATTGGCTTCGATCAGGGCCAGGCCTTGTTCGGTCAAAATCTCGCAGGGCGGAATGTTGCGCACGATATAGGGCTGCGACACCGCGCTGCGTTCGCTTCTGGCCGCCCGCCTGGAATCCCGGCCACGCCGACGGGGACCGCTCGATTTTGCTTCGTTCATGGCCATCGTTCCTTGGAACAAGTGTCCCTTGCAGTTAACTCTCTGGCCCTGCCGCCGACTGACCCGAAGTCGCCTTCCGCTGTTTCATCTACGCCATGGACCGGCCAAACGGGTATGGCGAAAAACAGACAGCGGGAGTCGCAAGGTGATCAGCCCCTTGAAGCCCTGGCGAGATAGGTAAATCATAGCAAACAGGTACTCAAAGTGAGGGGAATTATGACCATGAAAACCCATGCGCGTGCGGTCGTTATCGGCGGTGGCGTGGTCGACGTCTCGACCCTCTACCATCTGGCCAGAAAAGGCTGGAGCGATGTGGTGTTGTGCGAACGCAAGGAACTGACCAGCGGATCAACCTGGCACGCGGCCGGATTGCTGCCCCTGTTCAACATGAGTTACAGCGTCGGTCAACTGCATCAGTATTCGGTCCGAATGTATGGCGAACTGGAAGCGGAAACCGGCCAGAGCGTCGGTTTGAAAACCGTCGGCAATATCCGCCTGGCCATGAACCAGGACCGCATGGACGAATATTACCAGTATTCCGGCGTGGCCCAGACCATCGGCGTCAATTTCGAATTCGTCACGCCCGAGCAGGTCAGGGAAATGTGGCCGCTGGCGAGTATCGAGGGACTGGTCGGGGCCCTGGTGCACCCCGATGATGGCTACATCCAGCCCGCCGACCTGACCCAGGCCCTGGCCAAGGGGGCGCGGGACAGGGGGGCGGAAATTTATCGCCAGACCAGCGTTACCGGCATTACCCAATCGCCAAACGGCGAGTGGGTGGTGCACACGGACAAGGGCGATATAACGTGTGAGCATGTTATATCGGCTTCAGGCAATTTCGCCCGCAAGACCGGGGCCATGGTCGGTTTGGAACTTCCGGTGATCCCGGTGCAGCACCAGTTCATCGTTACCGAACCCCACCCGGAAATTCTCGCCCGTCAGCAACAGGGCCTGCCGGAAATGGCCGTGCTGCGCGAAGCCGATGGCCGCTGGTATTTGCGCGAAGAGGCCGGGGGGTTCATTCTCGGCCCCTATGAAGACGGCGCACCGTGCTGCTATGTGGACGGCCCCGGCGACGACAGTGAATACGAATTATTCCAAGAAGATCTGGATCGCCTGGAACCCCATATCGAAGCCGCCATCAACCGGGTACCGGCCTTCGGCGAGGTCGGGGTCAAGGAAGTCTACAACGGGGCCATCTGTTACACACCCGACGGTAACCCCATCGTCGGCCCGGCCTGGGGCCTGAAAAATTTCTGGCTCAACGAAGGCCACAGCTTCGGCATTACAGCCGCCGGCGGGGCCGGATGGCAGTTGGCGGAATGGATTGTCGATGGCGAGCCGAGCGTCGATATGCTCGGCATCGACCCCCGGCGCTTCGGCGATTACGCGACCAAATCCTACCTGCGGGTCAAAAACGAAGAAGCCTATCGCAGCGTTTTCGTCATCCACTACCCGGATGAAGAACGGGACGATGGCCGCCCCCTGCGCACCGCTCCCTGCTATGACCGCCTGAAAAACCTGGGTGCCGTGTTCGGCCAGAAATTCGGCTGGGAACGGGCCAACTGGTTTGCTCCCCAAGGGGTTGAAGGCAAAGATGACTGGTCGTTCCGCCGCTCAGGCTATCATCAGCATGTCGGCAATGAATGCAGGAACGTGGCCGAAAACGTCGGCCTGCTGGACATGACGGCGTTCGCCAAGTGCCGCATTTCCGGCCCCGGCGCGGAGGTTTTTCTGGAAAATTTCATCGCCAACACCCTGCCGAAAAAAATCGGTCGCCTGGGCCTGTGCCATGCGCTCAACAAAAACGGCGGCGTCCATTCCGAATTCACCATCATGCGGGAGGCACCAGACTCGTTCTATCTTGTATCCGCCGGGGCCATGCAACGGCTGGATCACGATTACCTGCAAAAAGCCATGCCCGACGATAACTCGGTCCGTTTCGATCAACTGACCAACCAGATCGGCGTTCTGGTGCTGGCCGGGCCAAAGGCGCGGACTGTCATGGAACGGGTTTCCCGGGCCGATTTCTCCAACGGCGCTTTCCCCTGGCTGTCGGGCCAGGATATCAACGTAGGGCTGGCCCCGACCCTGGCCGTGCGGGTCAATTTTGTCGGCGAACTGGGCTGGGAACTGCACCACCCCCTGGAATACCAGAACCATATTTTCGACGCCGTCATGAAGGCCGGGAAAGACCTCGGCATCAAACCCTTCGGCATCCGCGCCATGGACTGCCTGCGCCTGGAAAAATCCTACCGGCTGGTCGGTACGGAACTGTCCATCGAATACGCGCCTTTTGAATCCGGCCTGCACCGGTTCATCAAAATGGACAAAGACGACTTTACCGGCAAGGCCGCCCTGGCCACCTGGCAGGACAAGGGGTTTGAAAATGCTTTTGCCACCCTCGAAGTTCTCGGAACCACCGATGCGGATGCGCTTGGCAATAACCCGATCTTCCAGGATGGCACCGTCATCGGTCGCGCCACGAGCGGCGGATACGGCTGGCGGCTGGGCAAATCCCTGGCGCTCGCCATGATTCGCCCGGACCTGGCCGCCGTTGGCACGGAACTGGAAATCGAAATTCTCGGCAATCGCTACGCGGCAAAAGTCATCCCCGAAAGTCCTTATGATCCTGATAACGAGAAATTGCGGGCTTAGGGTCCAGCTTCTTTCAAAGGTAACGGATTATTTAGTCTACGCTCCTTCACGCCGCAATGTATTCGCGCACGTCCACCCGAACGCCAGACTGTGCCGCTTCTTCGGCGGTTTTTAAAACGTGACTAGTTTCCGCTTCAGCGAGATATTCCTCGCCACAATTTTCACAAATTTTTGCCGGAACACCCTTTATAACCAAAGTCAGGTTATCGCGTTCCAAAGTTACCGTGGCGGTGCCGGAAACGGTTTCGCCATTTTTACAAACCAGGCACTTCATTGCTATTTCCTCCGCTGAAAATTTCGGCTCCACAGGGTTGTATCAGGCTCATAAAACTGCGAGCTTAGGCTGCCAGCGCCCGCATCACCGCTTCCGGGTCGTGCTTAATTGCCAGCAACAAAGCACGGGCCGGGCCTTCGGGAACGCGTCGGCCCTGCTCCCAATTGCGCAGGGTGTGCGGGCTGATCTGAAAGGCTCGCGCGAACCGGTCTTGAGACAGGCCGGTTTTGCGGCGAATTTCGGCCACATCCAGGGGCGAGATAACGCGCATCCGACCACTTGCAAGCGCCACGTCGAAATCCATGCCATCGGTTGCCGAACTGTCTTCTGCGGCATGGCGGGCGATGGTGGCCTCGCTGGTGGACTCTATTTTCCGGCGTTGAGCGCGAGCCTTACGACGCGCCTGCTCCGGGGAAAACTTTTTCATGGATATCACGCTCCTTTCGATTTGCCAGACGGGCCGAAATAATTCGCCTTGTCATATCCCGCCATGTGTAGACGACAAAAAGGATATGATCATCGACCCTA
>CBFDVE010000266.1:0-4209 GCA_965613205.1 uncultured Rhodospirillaceae bacterium | reverse complement strand
TATCGCCAATCAGCACCACCGGCGCATGGGCGGCTTCGGCGAAACCGAAATTGGCGATGTCGCCCTGACGCAAATTGACCTCGGCGGCGCTGCCCGCGCCTTCGACCAGCACCAGGTCGGCGTCATCGCAAACAACGGCAAAGCTTTCCAGCACGGCGTCCATCAGTTTTGCCTTGAGCGTGTGGTAACCGCTGGCCTTGACCGTCGCCACCACCTTGCCCTGAACGACGACCTGGGCGCCGGTTTCGCTTTCCGGTTTCAGCAATACCGGATTCATATGAATGCCGGGCTCGGCCTTGGCCGCACGGGCCTGCACAGCCTGGGCGCGGCCGATTTCGCCGCCCTCGACGGCGACGGCGGCGTTGTTGGACATGTTCTGCGGCTTGAACGGGCGGACCCTTATGCCCCGTCGATAACAGGCCCGGCACAGCCCGGCCACGAGCAGGGATTTGCCGACGTCCGACCCGGTGCCCTGAAACATCAAGGCCCGGCAGGTGGGATTATCAGTTGCCGGCAAGGACCGCTCGCAAGGCGTTGGCCTGGGGGTTGGCGAACTGGCTGCCATAGAGAATTTCCCGCGGGGTCGCGCCAACACCGTAATAGGCCTCGTTCAGATCCGTGCGCCGGGCCAGAACGGCCCCTTCCAGCGAGACCCCGCCGAACAGGCCGATTTTGGAATTGGCGAAGGCCAGCACATCAACACCGACATTGGTGGTGGTCGAGATTTCCGCCCCGGCCCCGATCAGTCCGACGGTCAACCCGGCATCGGCCCCCAACTTGACCTGGTGCTTGATCACCGCATCGACGGCCTTGTCGCTGCGCAACACCAGCACCACTTCGGTATCCTGCAAGCCCATTTGCAGGCCGAAACTGGCGGCCCCCAGAATGTAGAAGGCCGGTTGGCTCCACGAACCATCGCTGCGGCGGGTCAGCAAAACCCCGTTGCCGCCTTCACCGGCGACGCCAATTCCACCCTTGATCACGGTCGGCAGGATAACAATGCCCTTGGCGTTGGCCATGTAAGGGGTGAACAATTTCAGATCCGGCATCCCCTTGAAACGCTGCACGGTTTCCCGCGCCTGATTGACCAGATCGACGGCGATGGAATCCGGCTCGCGGCGCATTTCGGCGCACGAACCAAGGCTCATTACGGCGACAAGAAACAACGATAAGAAGGCGGCTTTTTTCATGAACTTCCTCATGGTGCGATTAAAAATTCGCTGACAGTCTATCGGCCAATCGTTAAAATTCCACTCCCGCCTGAGCCTTGATGCCGGCGCGGAAGGGATGCTTGAGCAGGGTCATTTCCGTCGCCAGATCGGCCGCTTCGATGAGGTCTTGCTTGGCGTTGCGCCCGGTGACGACAACGTGCAGATCACCCCGCCGGGCTTGCAGCCCCGCCAGCACCTGATCGAAATCCAGATAATCATAGCGCAGGACGATGTTCAGTTCGTCCAGAATGACCATGGAATATTCAGGATCGGCGATCATTTCTTGCGCCGCCGCCCAGGCTTTTTCCGCCGCCGCGATATCGCGCGCCTTGTCCTGGGTTTCCCAGGTGAAGCCTTCGCCCATGGCCTTGATCGTGACCTGATCAGGGAATCTGTCGAAGACATCCCGTTCGCCGGTTTCCCAGGCCCCTTTGACGAACTGCACGATGCCGATTTTCCTGCCGTGGCCGATCATCCGCATGGCCATGCCCCAGGCCGCCGTGGATTTGCCCTTGCCCTTGCCGGTGTGGACAATCAGCAGGCCTTTTTCCTGGGTTTTGGTGGCCAGGATTTTATCCCGCGCGGCCTTTTTCTTGGCCATTTTTTCGGCGTGGCGGGCATCGGTCATGGTTTTCTCAGGAGATTTCATTGCAAGAGCCTTTCGCTGTTTGTTTGCAGATTTTTCAGCGCCGCGTGGGTGCTGTTGAGGCGCGGTTTCCACAGGCCCCGGCTTTGCGCTTCGAGCAGCCGATCGACCATTTCCTGCAACGCCGCCGGGTTGTTGTGGACGAGGAAATCGCGCACCTCGTGGTCGCCCAGGTAGGCCTCGTAGACCGCATCGAAGTGATGGTCGCGCACACACCTGGCGGTGGCGGCGAAGGCAAAAAGATAGTCCACCGTGGCGGCCATCTCGAACGCCCCCTTGTAGCCATGGCGGCGGACCCCGTCGATCCACTTGGGATTGACCACGCGGGCCCGGACAATGCGGGCGACTTCGTCTTCCAGGGTGCGAATGCGCGGTGTTTCGGGCCGCGAGTGATCGTTGTGATAAACCGTGGGCTGCTCGCCCGACAACGTGCGCACGGCGGCGGTCATGCCCCCTTCGAACTGGTAATAATCATCGGAATCGAGCAGATCGTGTTCCCGGTTGTCCTGATTCTGGAGCACGGCCTGAACAGATTTCAGGCGGGTTTCGAACAACCCATGAGCCGCTTGCCCCGCCGCCCCTTCGCCATAGGCATAGCCGCCCCAGGCGACGTAGGCGCGGGCCAGATCGTCTTCGCTTTGCCAGCCTTTTTCATCGATCAGGGCCTGCAACCCGGCCCCGTAGGCGCCGGGCATGGAGCCGAAAACCCGGTATCCGGCCTGGATGGCGGCGGCCTCTGGCGATTGCCCACCCGTCACCAGTTGCCTGATTTCTTCGGCCACACGCGCCGCCATCGGGTTGTCGGCGGCCGGTTCATCGAGCGCCGCCACGGCCCTGGCGGCAGATGAAAACAAATCAATCAGGCCGGGAAAGGCATCGCGGAAAAAACCGGACACCCGCAAGGTCACATCGACCCTGGGCCGGTCGAGCACGGACAAGGGCATGATCTCGAAACCGCAGACCCGGCGCGACGCGGAATCCCACTGCGGCTTGACCCCCATGAGCGCCAACCCTTGCGCGATGTCGTCGCCGCCGGTGCGCATGTTAGACGTGCCCCAGGCGGTCAGGGCCATGGATTTGGGCCAGTCGCCGTGGTCCTGGCGATAGGTTTCGATCAGCAACCCGGCGGATTTCCAGCCCAGGGTCCAGGCCGCCGGGGTTGGTACGGTGCGGGTATCGACGGAATAGAAATTGCGCCCCGTGGGCAGCACATCGGGGCGGCCACGGGTCGGTGCGCCGGATGGGCCGGGTTGCACGAAGCGGCCCTCCAGTCCGCTCAACAGTCCGGCGATTTCGGCGGCCCCGCAGGCATCGACGGCGGGTCGCAGTTTGTCATTGATCATGGCCATCACCGCCGCCGTGGCCGTCCATTGCGGTAAAACTTCCTGACCCTCGATCAGTCGGGCCGCCAGCAATTCCAGCCGTTCCACCGTATCCCCATGGCTCCGCCAGGGATCATCCCCCTTTAACGCCCGTGGGCGCGGCCCACCCCAGGGGTCGGCCATGGTGCAATCGAGGGGATCGAAATCAAGTTTCAGATCATCGGCGAGGGCCCCGATGAGAGAGGCATCGCCCTGTTCCCCCGTACCCCGTGGTGTCCGCACCAGGGCAACCAGCAGGTCGGTCAACAATCGGCCCTCGGGGCTTTCGCCGAACACATGCAGGCCGTCGCGAATTTGCAGTTCTTTCAGTTCGCACAGGTAATTGTCCAGGCGACCGAGCGCCTCGTCGTCATCGGCGGCCCCGTCCATGCCGCTGTCGGCACCCAGGCCGGTGGCCGAACAGAGAGTCAGGATTTCCTGGCGCAGGACTTTCAGGCGGCGCGGGTCGACGCCGGAGGCCTCGTAATATTCATCGACCAGTTGTTCCAGCGTGGCCAAGGGCCCATAGGATTCGGCGCGGGTCAAAGGCGGCGTCAGGTGGTCGATAATGACCGCCCCGGCCCGGCGCTTGGCCTGAGTGCCTTCGCCCGGATCGTTGACGATAAACGGGTACAGATTGGGCAGGGGACCCAAGGCTGCTTCCGGGTAGCAATCCCGGGACAAGGCGAGAGACTTGCCGGGCAGCCATTCCAGATTGCCGTGCTTGCCCATGTGCACAATTGCGTGCACCGCCACCGCCTCGCGCAGCCAGGCATAGAAGGCCAGGTAGCCGTGCGGCGGGACCAGTGCCGGATCGTGATAACTGGTCTGGGGATCGATATTGTAGCCACGCGCGGGTTGCAGGCCGATGACGATCTTGCCCAAGCGGAAGGCGGGAATGGCGAAGCTGCCGCAATCCAAATCGCCGGGGCGGAAAAACGGATCGCGCTGGCTGATATCAAAAATGACGAAATCACCAGACTGTCCGAAA
>CBFDVE010000265.1:0-4209 GCA_965613205.1 uncultured Rhodospirillaceae bacterium | reverse complement strand
GCGCCAGCATTTCGCCGACCGCACGGCACCGGAAGAAATGCAAGACGGCGCACCGGAAAAGGCTGACCAATGGTCGTCGGTGAAGTCGGGGGTCAAGTCGGGCGGGAAATCCATCGAACGGCTGGCCAAACCCCGGGAAGATTTCAAGGACGGAGTCTGGTTTTCCCTGCCCGTGGGTCGCGCCAACGGGGCCGAACCGCGCTGGTTGCTGCCCATGCTGTGCCGGGCCGGGGATATTACCAACAGGGAAATTGGCGCCATCCGTATCCACCAGAACGAAACCCACGTTGAAATCGCCGCCGACTGCGTCGAACAATTCCTCGCCGCCATCGGCCCGGACCGGATCGTCGAAAAGAACGTTATCCTGACCCGACTGGACGGCAAACCGGCGGCCCCGAGCGAGCCGGTCACCCGGCCCCTGCGCGACAGGCCTTACAGTAAGAAAAGAGCGCGCGGTGGCGACAAGTCGACATGGAAGAAGGGCAAAAAGGACGCAAGCAAGCCAAAAGAAAAAAAGCCGCATCGGGGCAAGCGACCGTACAAGTCCTCCTTTGGCGACAAGCCTGATGGGGCAAAACCCGGCGGCTCGGCCCCCCTGAAACGCAACAAGCCAAAGAAACTGAAGCTCAAATAGAGTCGGGCAGACGTTCAGTCTTTCTTGATGTCGATAAAGTCCTGCCTGGCTTCGATCACACCGCGGCGGATTTCCCGGGTGCGGGTGAAGGCCTCTTCCAGCACATCGGCCTCGCCCCGGCGGATGGCCCGTTGCAGGGCCGTCAGGTCTTCGCTGAAGCGGCCCAAGACATCGAGCACGGCGTCCTTGTTGCGCATGTAAATATCCCGCCACATGACCGGGTCAGACGCGGCGATGCGGGTGAAATCGCGGAATCCCCCGGCGGAAAACTGCACCACCTTGTTTTTCAGATCGTCCTGCAAATCGGTCGCCGTGCTGACAATTGTGTAGGCGATCAGTTGCGGCAAGTGAGACGTTATCGCCAGTACCTTGTCATGATGGCGGGGGTCCATCAATTCAATCATCGAGCCACAACGCTGCCACATTGCCCGGACCCGGCCAATGGCGTTTTCGTCCGTGCCCGGTTCCGGGGTCAGGATAACCCAGTGATTTTCGAACAATTTGGCGAAGCCCGCATCCGGCCCGGAATGTTCCGTGCCGGCGACCGGATGGCCGGGAACCAGATGCACGCCTTTCGGGATATGGGGCCGTAAATCATCGATCGCCGATTGCTTGGTCGATCCCACATCGGTGACGATGGCGCCGGTTTTAAGGCCCGGCGCCATGGCTTTGGCGACCGCATCATAAGCCCCCATGGGCACACATATAATCACCAGATCGGCATCTTCGACGGCGAGCAGCGGGTCCGTTGTATAGCTGTCACCGAGGCCCAGTTTGCGCGCCGTCTCCAGGGTTTCGGGGCTGCGGGTGGAAATGCTTATATGCCCGGCCAGGTCGTGCAAGCGGGCGGCGCGGGCGAGCGACGATCCGATCAGGCCAATGCCGATCAGGGCGATGCGGGGAAACAGCGGGGGATTGGTGCTCATGGCCTATTCCATAAACTCGCTTAAGGCCCCGACCACGGCCCGCATTTCATCTTCCGTGCCGATGGTTATGCGCAGGCAATCGGGCAGTCCGTAGCCATTCATGCGGCGGACGACAATGCCCCGGCCCTGCAAAAACTCGTCAGCGGCGACCGAATCCCGACCGCCGTTGTCGCGGTCGTCCTGGGCCGGAAACCGCACCAGCAGGAAATTACCCACCTGGGACGGCACATCCAGGCCCAGATCGATCAACCGCTGCTTGGTCCAGTCGTACCACCTGGCGGTATGGCGGCGGACTTTTTCGATGAAGTCGGTGTCTGCCAGGGCCGCCACCCCGGCGGCCTGGGCGGCGCTGTTGACATTAAAAGGCCCGCGCAATCGGTTCAGCACATCGGTCACGGCGGCCGGGCAATAGGCCCAGCCCAGGCGCATACCGCCCATGGCGAACAGCTTCGAAAACGTCCGGGTCATGACCACGTTGTCGTGGGTCTCGACCATGGCTGCGCCGGCATCGTAATCGTCCCGGTCGACATATTCCGCATAGGCCGCGTCAATCACCAGCAATACATTGTCTGGCAATCCGGCCCGCAGGCGTTCAAGTTCCGCACTTGTTACGTAAGTGCCGGTCGGGTTGTTGGGATTGGCCAGAAAGACAATCCGGGTTTTTTGCGTGACGTTTTCCAGCAGCCGACCAACATCGGCCCGCAGGTCGGTTTCCGGCACGGGCACGGGTGTCGCCCCGACGCATTTGGCGGCGATGGGGTACATCAGGAAGCCATGTTCGGTATACAAAACCTCGTCGCCCGGCCCGGCGTAGGCGCGGGTCAGCAGGTCCAGCAATTCGTCCGATCCCGCGCCGCAAACGATAAGGTTAGGGTCCAGGCCAAAGGTCTGGCCCAGGGCCTGGCGCAACTCTCGGCAGCCGCTATCGGGATAGCGGTACATGTTTTCGGCCGCCACGCGGTAGGCCTCGACCGCCTTCGGGCTGGGCCCCAGCGCCCCTTCGTTGGACGCCAGCCTGATGATTGCGTCGTTCCCGTCGATGGCCGACTGGCCGCCCACATAGGGCGATATGCCAGCGATGCCGGGACGGGGCTTTAGCGGGCTCCCGAGCAGGTTATTGTCGCTGTTCATGGCTCAACCCTTGCCTGGTTCCTGGTCGGCCAGATCTTCGGCACCCAAAGGTGCGCCGTAGCTGCCAATGGACATGACGCGCGGGCTATAGTCGCCCAGAAGCTCACTTAAGCGTTTGACGCGGCGATCATCTTGCAAAACAAATCCGACCACTTCGGCCAGGTACAGGCGGCTGTCGGGCTGGTTCTGATTTTGCCGGGCAGACGTGAACAAGGGCGGTAACCCGGCCTCGGTCATGGCATCGCTCAGGCGGCCCAGGCTTAAATCGCCGAAAATTTCTATCGCCAGATAGGTCCGGTCGCGCCCGCTCGGTTCCTGGATGGCGGTACAGATGACGAGGGCTTCCATGGTGCCGCTGCGGCCGCCGGGAGAGCCGGCAAAAGGCAGCCGGGCGATGACCTTTGGCGTGCTTTCGCCAGGGGTCGTCAGGTGCGGCCACCAGGGATCGTCCTCGTTGCGTTGGGGCACCGGCATAATACCGACGGTGGCTTCCTGGCTGTAGACGGCTTCGATTACCCGGTGGGCGCTGACGTGGCCGGTCATCGGGGTGAACGAGCCATACTGGTCACGGGCCATGCCCCAGCGACCGGACCGGCGGTCGCCTTCCGGACCCGACGACGTTTCGCTTTCGGGCATGTAGACGGCGACGGAAAATGGCCCTTCGAAAGACAAGGTGGCGACAATCAGCTCGCGCCAGATACGCACCAGTTCCTGTTTCGGAAAGGGACCTTTGTGCCGTTCGATCAGGCGGTACAGAATACGGGCCTCGCGGGCCGGGCGAATTTTCACCGGCTGGCCGCGTTTGTGCTCGCGCACCTGTTTGACCACTTCCGTGCGGGCGATGATCAGATCGTGAATCTGATCATCGATTTTGTCTATGTCCAGACGCAGATCGTCCAGTGATTTATCGGCGCTCATAGCGGGGTCCCGAGGGCTTTTATCAAGGGTTGGAAAAAGAGGTGTAGTGATATCCCATGACCCGCTAAAATCAAAGAAAACATTGACACTTCGCGGTCACATTCATAGCTATGATGCCCCTTTAACAGGAAGGACTCACCCCTTGGCGGGAGACGACACCCAGAACGCGGCGAGCGAGCAGACGGATCAATCGAACCACGGCCAGCGGCTAAGCCTTGGCCGCGATGAGCCTTTGCGTCTGGATTGCGGGGCCGAACTGAGCAATTTCACCGTCGCCTATCAGACCTATGGCCAACTCAACGAAGATCGCTCAAATGTGGTGCTGGTTTGCCACGCCCTGACCGGTGATCAATTCGTCGCCGGAGTGCATCCCGTGTCGGGCAAGCCCGGCTGGTGGGATCATTTGGTCGGGCCTGAAAAAACCATCGACACCGAACGCTTTTTCATCATTTGCGTCAATGTCATGAGCGGCTGCATGGGGACCATCGGCCCACAGGAAATCAACGCCGAAACGGGCCAGCCCTGGGGCCTGGATTTCCCGGTCATTACGATTGCCGATATGGTTAGGGCCCAGGCCATGTTGCTGGATCATCTGGGCAT
>CBFDVE010000264.1:0-4214 GCA_965613205.1 uncultured Rhodospirillaceae bacterium | reverse complement strand
ACGCGCTCGCCCGGCGAGCGATTGACGTGTCGTCCATGGTGGCGCGGGCTTACCCCATCGAACGCGGCGTCGAAGCCTTCGAAGCCTCGGCTGACCCTGCGAACATCAAGATTTTATTGAAGATCAATCCGCGGTAGCGGCGAGAGAATCCTTTGACGCAATCCGCAACCAACGGAGAGTTCTGGCGGTCCGAACTGCTGGCCGACGAACCCCATCTCGTCCACGCCGTAACCCGGCGACCTGCCAACATGGCGATGACCGTCGGTGCAGACGCCGACGACACGCCAACCCGCCGCCGAGCTTTGTGTGACGCCCTCTCCCTTCCGTTCGAGCGGCTGACGCTGGGGCAGCAGGTTCACGGAACGAAGGTGGCGGTGGTGACGGGCGCACGCGTCGGATGCGGTCGCGAAGACGCCGACACGCGCGTCGCCGGCGTGGACGGTCTGGTCACCGACCAACCCCACACGCCGCTCATGGCCCTCAGCGCCGACTGCGCCTTGATCCTGCTCTACGACCCCGTGAAGCGGGCCGTCGGCATCGCCCACGCCTCAAACCTGGACCCGGTGGATTATCTGGTGGTTATGGATTCCGACGAAGAAGATGACCCCCGCTATATTCCGGACCTGATTGGCAAATGTGCGGCGGGCGATGATTTGGAAATTGTCTTTGCCGAACGCACGGAGCGCTCCGAAGGGCCCCTGTTCAAGGCCTGCTACAAGATCTATCAGGGGCTGTACCGCCTGTTATCGGGGATGCGTATTCGGGCCGGTAATTACTGTGTGGTGCCCTGGGGCCAGGTCGACCGGGTGGCCCATATCGCCGAAATCTGGAGCAGCCTTCCGGCCGGTATCATGAAGGCGCGCCTGCCGTATTCCTGGACTCCGTCGAAGCGCGGCGTTCGCACCCATGGTGCTAGCCGGATGAATTTCGTCAATCTGATCGTGCACGCGTTTCGCGGCTTTGGCGTTCATGCGGAAGTCGTCGGGGCCAGGGTTTTTCTGCTCTCTATGGGTCTGGGTGCCGTTATCGCCCTGTTCGGATTGGCGATTCTCATGGTCCGGTTGTTTACCGATTTATCCATTGTCGGCTGGACATCGCAAGTCCTTATTTTGCTGTTTATCCTGGTTTTTCAGATGGCGACGGCGGCGGTTCTGTTGAAATTTCTGGTCATTTCCATGCGTATGCAATACCCGTTGATCCTGGCGAATGAATACAAGAAATATATCATGACCATTCGCGAAATATTTCGAAACTCTTAGCCTGTATGCAATACGACACCGCCAAAAACCGCTCTATTTCCGAGCAACGATCGAGCACCAATCTGAACGTTCTGTTGCGCCAGCGATATAAATTTATTGGCGAGCATATTGATCAAGGCGACCGGGTGCTTGAGGTCGGGGCCGGCATTGGCATCACCCAGCGTTTTTTACCGACTGTCGATTTGTGCGCCACGGATGTGGAGGCAAATCCGTGGATCGACGCCGTTGCCAGCGGCGAACAACTGCCCTTCAAAGACGCACAATTCGATGCGGTTATCTGTATCGCCGCCTTACATCACATGGATTACCCTCTAAAAGCATTGCGGGAAATGGAACGGGTGTTGAAGCCCGGCGGCAAGGCCTTGATTGTCGAAGCGCGGGCCAGTTGGACTATGCGGCTGGCCCTGGCGCTCACCGGGCACGAATATATCGACCATGCCATGGACCCCTTTGGACCCGCTTCCTGCCAAACCCGCGCCGGTAATAACTGGGATGGCAATAATGCCATCGGGGATGCCTTGTTTTCCGACTTATCGCGGCTGAAAACGGCCCTGCCGGGTTTCCAGATGATCCATTGCCGCCACCGTGAATTTCTGCTGTTTCTGAATTCCGGCGGGGTCAATCACAAAACCCCGCATGTGCCCCTGCCCGAGACCGTATTGAACTGGATCGGCCAACTGGATGGAATTTTGTGCAAAGCCGCACCCAACATCTTCCCGCTGATCCAGGAAATCGTCCTGCACCGACGTTCTGGCGAAAAAGACCTGACACAATGACTGAACAGATTTTCGAAAAAATAAGGGCGCACCGGGTTTTTGCCATCGCCGCCATTTTACTGGCGGTCTTTCAAATCGGCATGTTGTCCCGCTATCCGGCGGCCACCCACACGGATTCGCTGGCCTATCTGGCCTATGCCGATCTGATCCTGAAGTCATTCGCGACCGGCGATTATGGCTGGGCCCAGGTGCTTGATCTTGATGCCGGCCTGAAAGACTGGGGCGCCTATCAGTGGGAACGGCCCGATACCTACCGCATGATCGGCTATCCCCTGGTCATCGCAATGACCAGGATTTTTGCCGGTGACAATTACCAGATATGGCTGCTGGGCTTGCAGACGGTGCTGTCTTTTGTCGCCACCGTTTTTGTCTATAGCGCCACCCTGGAAGTTACCAAACACAAGGTCTGGGCCACTTTTGGCGCGCTCGCCTATGCCTTGTCTCCGGCCATCTTTTTGCAAAACGCCATTCTTAACGACAGCCTTTATTCCAGTTTGCTGGTCATTGTTTTTTGCCTGGCCGTCATTTCCTTTTACCGGCAAGACGGACTGATCCGGCGCAGTCTGGCCATCGGACTGATTTTGGGCCTGTCGTTTCTGTTTCGTGAAATCACCATTATTCTGGTCGCCTTCCTGCCCGCGTTGCTGGCCCCGGTCTGGTTTGCCCCGGCAACCAGAGCCCGGAAAACCATCGCCGTGGTGTTGATGTTCCTGCCGATCTCGTCTGCCTATGTGGGCTATGGCCTGTGGAACCAGGACCGGTCCGGCTATTTTTTCATGACCCTGAATTCCCTGCATTACACTTTGTTTGAAAAATATCGCCGGGGCGTTCCGGCCTTTTCTTACGGTGAGCCCATCGATATCGCCGCGCTGAAAGGGCTCGATGAATTGCGCGCTATTTACTCCGTGCCGAAAGATAAAATTCCGACCTTTGACATGACCGAATCACCTCGTTTTGTCGGTTCCGTGTTTGCAACCCTGCACCGGGAATTTGGCTACAATCAGTATGACATGTACCAGGCCTTCACCAACCGCAACATCTTGCTGGTTTTCCAATACCCCTTCGCCGCGGTGGAATTCGCCATTCGCGATATGGTTTTGAGCAACCCCAACGGGTTTCCGCCGGTCATGGGCATGGCCCTGTCCCCGTTCACGGAAATCGCCCTGCTGGAAAGCCAGAGCCTGAAAAAGCAGGCGCGCTCGATCATGTTTGTTATCCGGGCCATCAGGGCCGGTGAGGCGACCGCCTTCGAAGTGGCCGAAGTCGCTGTGCGCCTCCTGTTCAGGCTCATTCCATTGACCATTTTCCTGTTGTATCTGGCGGCGCTGCCGTTATGGCTGATTTTCAGGCGATCGAAGGGCGCACGGGAAACCGCTATTTTGGCCTCGATCTGGGTCGTCTTTATCGGCCTGACATCGATCTATTCCCTGTTCAATTTTGAAGTCAAATATGTCCTGGCAGGACTGCCGGCGCAAATTATCGCCGCCATTGTCGCCGCCCGATTGATCCTCCAATCCCTGTCCAACAGAGTCCGGCGAGTACCGTGAAACAGGTTCTCATCAAAAGTGGACAGGCCATCGTCGCCGACGTTCCGGCCCCCGGCATCGAGCCCAAAACAGTGTTGGTGCGGCTCGATCATTCCTGTATTTCGGCGGGCACCGAGCTGGGCGGCCTGAAAGCCAGTGGCCTGCCGCTTTGGAAGCGGGCGCTGGAACAGCCGGAACGGGTGCGCCAGGTGGTCGATCTGGTGCGCACCCAGGGCTTGGGCGCGACCCGCAAAATGGTCGAACGCAAGGTGGCCCAGGAAACCCCGACCGGCTATTCAGCCGCCGGTGTGGTGATCGCCGTTGGCGAAGGCATTTCGGATTTATCCATGGGCCAGCGGCTGGCGTGTGCCGGTAATGTCAACGCCTATCACGCGGAAATCATCCGGGTGCCGCGCAATCTGGTGGTGCCGATCCCCGACAGCCTGGACATGGCGGCGGCCAGCACGGTGACGTTGGGGGCCATCGCCCTGCAAGGCATCCGCCGCCTGGAGCCGATGCTGGGCGAAACATTCGTGGTCATCGGCCTCGGAATCCTCGGCCAATTGAGCGCCCAGATATTGCGGGCCAACGGCTGCCAGGTGATCGGCCTTGATCCCGATGACGGACGCGCCACCCTGGCGGTTCAGGGGGGC
>CBFDVE010000263.1:0-4240 GCA_965613205.1 uncultured Rhodospirillaceae bacterium | reverse complement strand
CGGCCCCGTCGAGTGCCATCACCTCGTCGCCGACCACGATCGAGCAGCAGGCGGGCGTGACCTGAACACGGCGTTCAAGCCGCGCGGCCAACTCGACGGTGCCGTCCGAGGGGTGTGCGATTCCGTCCAGTCCGGCCAGCACCGCATCGGCGGAACCGCCGCGTCCGACGCCGGAAGCGCCAAACCGGGCCCGTTGGGTCGCCTGCAAACTGGCCAGGCGCCGGCGTTTGTCCCGTTCGCGAATGCGCCGGTTCAGCTCCAACTGCTGGGCTTCGGCCTGCTGGCGGGCGGCCAGGGTGGTGTTCCGGGCCCGGTACTGGCGCTGGCTCCGGATCGCTCCGAAGATGCTCATGGCCGCTGTTTCAAATCCTCCCATGGGGAGACTCCTTTCTATAGTTGAGATTATCGATTGAGTGATATTTCGCTGGCCACGGACAGCAGGGTGAAATCCAGCGGCGTGTCCTGTTCGATCCGCCACAGGGGCTGATCGCCGCTGCGTTTCCAGCCAAGGGCGCGAACCTTTCGGTCCCCGGTGAAGGAAACCGGAGGCTGATCGAGCAATGCCGAGCCGAATCGTTTGAACGGGATGTCCTGAAAGCCGCCACCCGTATCGAGGCGCAGGGATTTGGTATCCTGCAATCGAAAAGTGATGGCGATGGCGCGAACCGGACCGCCGGGCTTGCCGCCGCCGTCAGTCACCGGCGGCAGGGGTTCGATGACATGGGTAAAGGCCAGTCCGATTTCGACGCTGTTGGCGGCCTCAATCAGGTTTACGGTGCCGCTGGCAACCACCAGATCGGCCACCGGGGCACCGTCGGCATTCACTTTTACCGTATCGCCTTGCAGATGATCCAGGCCGCTCCAGATAGTCTTGGCCGTGCTTGCCGTGCCGGTCAGCCCGGAATCCACATTCAGGGTGTCGTCGAATTGTTCGATGTAATAACCACCGGTGCGCTGAACCAGAACGTAGACACCGGTTCCGGCGACGACGACAGAGCGGAACGTGCCTTGGGTTTCCTGCAGGGTCCAGGCGGTTACCTGTTCGGCCCGGTAGATGGTCACGGTGGCCAGTTTGCCATTATCCATGACCATGTGAAACAACCGCGCCGAGATGTCGAAATCCTGGTCCCTGGCCCGCTCCAGCATGTGGTGGGCAAGCAGGGCCAGGTCGGTCGATTGATAGGCCTGTTCGACATCGGCAAACAGAAATTCGTGCAGGGCGGCATTGTCGCGGGGCACGAACAAGGTCGCCCCATCGACGTTGCGGGGCGGCACCGTGCGATCGACGGGCGAGCCGATCTGGGTTTGCCGCAGCAATTGTATGTTGCCGGGGGTCAGAGGATCACCCGTCACCATCCATTCCGCACCGGAGGTAAAGACCTGCAAGTGGCGGCCGGAAAAAACTGCCCTGACCGCGTTAACCTGGTCGGACAAAATAGCGAATTCGATGGCTTCGTCGTCCAGGCCGGTGGCCAGATCGAAGTTGAACAGATCGGCGGATTTGGACATCCACAAACGGTTGGGCAGATCCCGCGAGCCGCCGATGACCATGCGGTCCTGATGAAAACAGACCGATGTGGGCCAGCCGCGATGGGCCGAATAGGATTGTTCTTCCCAGTCCGTCGTCGCCCCGGTCGAGGCCAGTGTTTGCTTGACCGTGGCCGCGGCCGAGGTGGCCCCGGCGACCGAGGTGATTTCCACTTCCTTGTCCTGCAAACGAAACCGGGCGCCGACATGGCTGGCATCGAACAGATCGGCCGAGGCGCTCAGCGTGATACTGCCCGTTGTGCCACTGGCCGAGAGCGTCAGATCATCGGCGGCGAACTTGTGATGGGGCTGATAGATGCGCCCGTTCTGTTCGATGAACGCCCAGTCGGTCAGGGTCCAGGCGGTGTCGGACGTGCGGGTGATCTTTTTCGGCGGCACATCGGGATGGACCACCAGCAGGGTGTCGGCGGTCTGGGTCCAGTTCAGGGCCGGGATCCGGGCCGCCGTCCAGGGCGAGGTAAATCCGGCGACCAGAACGCCATCCCGGTAAACATCGACCCGCAGGTCCGTGAACACCAGCAGGTAGACCTGTTCGACGTTGAATTCGAAGGCAACCAGGCGGCCATCGCCCGGCGCGGTGGCGATGTAGCGCAAACCGGCCCGGCGGGAGACGCCGCCGGTCGGATGAATGAACACGTTGGTTAATTGGGACGCACCATTTTCATAGGACCGCAGATCGCCCCGTCCCAGTAACTGGGGCGAAATTTCGCCAGCCGTGAAATTGGTTTTGTTGATGCCAATGCGGGCCATTAGCTGCGCGCCCCGATCAGGGTGAAATCTTCGATCGAGGCAGGCGTGTCCTGTTGGGCATCAATGTTGCGGGCCCGGCGCAGGTCGGCTTCGGCGATCTTCAACAGGCTGTCGGCGCGGCTGGTGCTTTCGGTCAGGGGAATACAGAATTCCGAGGCCAGGCGGGCGACCAGCAACTGGGCGAAAAAGGGCGGAAACTCGCTTTCCTGCGGGCGGAAAATGTAGCTCAAAACCACATCGGGTGAATCCGTATGCAGGCGTTTTTCGGCAATGCGATAGGCTACCCCACGCCCGGCCCCGCCGTGGCCCAAGGACAGGGCGCGCAGGAAATCGGCGGGCAACTGGAAGGCATACGCGTAGTCGGCGATCGGATTGGCGGCCAGGCGGGCCAGCGACACCTGGCCGGTGGCGAAATTCCACGGGTGGGCCGACAGCAGGGCGTCGCGGATGCCGTCATACAAATTGCCGGCGATTTCGGCTTCCGCCGTGCCTTCGTCAAATGACGCGATAGACGACGCACCCAGCTTCAAAAGCGCACGGGAACATAGCGCGATAGGGCTTAAAGCCATCTCGGTTCTCCTTTTTTTAGGGTCTGAACAAGAAAAAACCGCCTCACAGGAGGCGGCTGAAATTTGATTTAACTGTTATTTTGTTAATATCATTAATTTCTAATGATAACAATATGTTATAAAATTTTTTGCACCTATTGACATATTCAAGGTTTTAATTTGGTGTTCAAACAGGTGAGTTTTAGGAATTTGCTTCCTTACGTTGATTTTGCTATTTTTCGTGCCTCATGCTTGCAATCCTGATGTTTACCACCTCACTCCTCGCCACCGTTCCCACACTTGTGCGTGAACAACGAGATGAACTTCGATATTTGCCAGATGATTTATGTGTTGACCTAACGCTGATTAAATATGTGGCAGTCCCCGGATGTGCGGATTATTTCATTGTTAACCCAAGAACGGGTGCCTACGCTCCTTTTCCCCTGCCAAATGTAATTGACTACGAGCTTGCCTATATCGTCAATGGCCTCATCATGCTCGAAAAAATCTGGCTGAGAAAAAAATCATCGTCACAGTGATTTTCTTATCATACCTCGCCAAAATTCTTCAATTTCGCGTTTTAGACGATCTTTGTTATTCGGCCTCGGTTTGGACTGTTGAACTCCGGGCGCACCCCTGCTATTGGACGTGCCCGGCACCACAGGAGGAATCGGTTTTTGTGGTTTTTGGACGCTCGGTGCCGTGGGTGGAACAGGTTTCGTCGGCTTGCTGATTTCTCCGCTTTTGGCCAGTTGCACTACAGTCTCGCCCCCAGGATTCAGCCGACCATCGACTTTCAGATCATTATCTTTCTGGTAGCTCTTGATCGCCTGTTCCAGACGAGTACCGAAGTAGCCGGTGGGGCCATCGGTCTTGTTCAAATTCAGGTGGCCAGTGCGACTAAGCAGGGTTTCGAGATCGCGAATATCATTGCTGTCATTGGCGTCGGTACGACCGATGGTATTGTTGATCGTCAACATATTTGTTTTCCTTTTTGGAAAAAAATAGCGGCAGAGGCGGCGGCCCGGACTGTCCGGGTTATCGCCGCCCCTGCCCTATCTTTACACCTAGTCGGTGTCGGTGCCGCCGATGGCGGTCATGTCGGCAACGTCAACAACGCCGGAGGCGTTGGCGTTGACCAGAAAGAAGCCCGACGACGGGGTGCCGTCGGTGTCGGTGTTGGCCATCACCATGTCGCCGACGCGAACCATGTCGGCGGCGGTGTTGAAATAACCGGTGGTGTCCACGTCCGTGTCCAGGTCGGTCGTTGTGTAATGCCAGAGCGTGAAGCCGTTAGCATAGGCAAGCACACTCAGGTTCTTTGACTGATAAGCCATGAAAGACCTCCTTTAGACTTCGAGACAGCGCATGGAAACGACGCCCGTGGTGTCGAT
>CBFDVE010000262.1:0-4241 GCA_965613205.1 uncultured Rhodospirillaceae bacterium | reverse complement strand
ATAAGCGCATATCCGATTTTCATATTTTTGAATAAAGTAAGATTCTGAATTACCTTCAAAATCGATGTCCAGGCCTTTCGTCAGCTCCAAAATCTCGTCGGTAATACGCTTCATTTCTACGTCGTCGTTTCGGGAAAACGCTGCCCGGATTTGCCGGAACAAGTCTTGCAAGCGATCCTCTTCCGCCACGCTTGGAAATGCAAAGAGCAGACAAAATAATATCAAGAAAGGGCGTAACAAGATTTTCACACTCTAACCACCGCCGCGACGAAAAATCCGATCGTACAGGGCGAAAAAGGCGGTGATGTCGTCTTCACCGTAATTGTCAAACGTGAAGGTGACATGGACCACGGGCAGGGAAATCAGGGCTATTTTGCGCTCGCCTTGTTTGGCAAGATCGATTTCCAGTCGTTTGTCACCATCGACCGTGATGATGCCATGACCGGTTTCCTGATAATTTCCGGCCCCCAACACCCGTTCGATATCGCGGTAGAAACCGGCATGGGTGAAGCCCATTTCCTTGGCAAAAACCGAGGCCATTAGCCACCGGCCACCGGCGGCCAGATGGCCAGGGTATCGCCATCATGCAAAACCTGAACCTTGCGTTCACCAGGACCCAGATAGACGCCATTGACCAAGACAAGATGGCAATGTTCCGGCGGCACACCATGATCGGCCAGAACCGACGCCGTGGTCGCGCCCTCAGTCACATTAATCGAGGCAACATTGCGCACGGCATCATCCGGCAGATACTGGGCCAGGGACGCGAAGAGTTTGATTTCGATCTGCATATGAACGTCAAATCCGGGTGCAGGCGATATAGGCTTCGACAATCAGGTTGGGATCGGCGATCAACTTGTCTTTCCACTGGCCCAGCCGCACCCGGGTCTGGATCAGGCCGCGCAGGACGCCGATATTGTCGGTCCGGCCCAGGCACACGGCCCCGACCATGATGTCGTCCTTGAACTGCAACAGGGTATAGCGGAAACTTTCCTCATCCAGGCGCTCGGCCTTATCGCCGCCATCGACGCCCTGCCACAGGCCAAAGGAAAACGAAATCAGGCCAAGCGTGTCGAGCACGTTCATGTTCAGGCTGCCCTTATAAGTCGCCTGTTGACCGGCCATGTTGAGGGCGGCGATGCGGCCGTGTTCGACCGCCGTTGGCTGAATGGCGTGAACGTCCCAGCCGCCGGTCGAAAAATCCGGCCCCTGGGCCACATCACCGGCGGCATAGATATTGTCGATTGAACTTTTAAGCGTGTTATCAACTTTGATTCCTAAGTCGGTTTCGACCCCACTGCCTTCGAGAAAAGCAACGTTGGAGCGAACGCCGGTGGCGACGACGACCAGATCGGCGGCAATGATGTCGCCATTGTCAACTTTGACGCTCAGTTTGTCGCCGTCCCGGCTGACTTCCGAAACCCGCGCCGAGGTCCTGACGGCGACATTCTTTTTTTCGCACCATTGCTTGATCAGGTTACCCGCCGTCTGGTCCATCATGCGCGGCACCATGCGGTCTTCGGCTTCGACCACGGTCAGGTTGGCCCCGGACTGGGCCAGCGCTTCCATGATGATGCAGCCGATAAATCCGGCCCCCATCAGCACCACATCGGCCCCTTCGACGGCCAGCCTGGCGATGGCGCGACCGTCTTCGAGAGTCCAGCAATGATGCACACCGGGTAAATCGAGCCCGTCAACCGGTGGCTTGATGGCGTGCGACCCGGTGGCCACCAGTAATTTGTCGTAGGCCAGGTCTTCGCCATCGTTCAGCACCAGTTTATCGGGCGAAACCGATTTGGCCTCACCCTGAACATAGGTGATGCCCAGGTTTTCGAAGTGATCATCACTTTTGCGCAAATAGGTGCCCTGTTCATCCACCTTGCCGATCAGCAAATAGGGGATCGCCATGCGACCGTAGGGCGGATCGGGTTCGTTACCGACCAGCGTCACCGATCCGGCAGGATCGACCTTGCGCAGGGTTTCGGCTGCCGTGACACCGGCGGGTCCGGCTCCGACGATAACGTATTGCATGGGGCTCTGTCTTTCTAGAGCCGATCACGTTTAAACGTGTAAATCGGCTCGCTTCTTTAAAATCCGCGCCCCCGTCATATCCAAGGGGCGCGGATATTTTGGCTTTCCGGTTACAGGTTCAACCGCGACAGGGTCTCGTTAGACGGCACACCATCGGGTGTCCAGCCGCGAAGTTCGTAGTATTCCGGCAACATCTTGCCCAACTCGTTGACCTTGCCTTCGGCCGGGCCGGATTTGGCCGCTTCCTTCAGAATACGATCCGGCAGGGTATCATCGGCGGCGGTAAAGCCCGCATCCAGGTTGAATTGGCGTTCCATGTTCCAGATGCGTTCGCCCAGTTCGAGCAGATTTTCCGAGTTCCAGTCGCCTTCAAGATCGGCATCGATCATCAGCGCGATATCGTCCAGCGACAGGGCAAATGTGGTGAACAGGCAGGTGCCGGAACTATCGACCACCGCAGTAACATCCTGGAACGCCTTGACCAGACCGGCCTTGCCATCCGACGACAACGGATCGGTTTTTTCCGGCAAGCCGAGAATTTCCGAACTGACCGTGTAGCTGCGCAGATGGCAGGCCCCCCGGTTCGAGGTCGCATAAGTCAGGCCCATACCCTGAATGCCACGCGGGTCATAAGCGGGAAATTCCTGGCTTTTGACCGTCATGGATAATTCCGGATGGCCGTACTTTTCGCACAGGCGGCGCGAACCCTGGCCGATTTCCTTGCCAAATCCCTGGCCCAGGCCGGTCTGACGGCACATTTCAACCAAGGCTTCGGTATTGCCGAATTCAAGGGTGACGCCACCGGTTTCCGCCGTGCCGATGGCCCCGATCTGGAAAAGTTCCATGGCCGCGGCAATGGTTGACCCCAAGGTGATCGGGTCCATGCCGTATTCGTTGCAGATGTAGTTGCAATAGGTCAGGGCTTCCAGATCATCGACGCCGGTTGCCGTACCCAGCGACCAGGCGGCTTCATATTCCAGGCCGCCTTCCTTGCCGTGATACCTGGGTTCACCCTTGACGGTGAAATGTTCGGGATCCATTTGCGATACCCGCTGGCACGATATGGGGCAACCGAAACAGGCGGCGTTAGAGACCAGATTGGCCTTGCCGTCGCTGGCGCGTGGTTCGGTCATGGCTTCGCCGCCGATTTTCGAGGCACCTTCAAACTGGACTTCTGACGCATTCCGGGTCGGCAATGCACCACTTTCGTTGATCACGTTCATCAACACCTGGGTGCCGTAGGTCGGCAGGCCTTCGCCGGTCACCGGGTTATCGGCCAAAAGCTGATTGGCCGCGCCGGTCGCCTGCATGAACTTCATGGGGTCATCAACCGGCACACCCAGGGTGCCGCGCACGACGATGGATTTAAGGTTTTTCGAGCCCATCACCGCACCGACACCAGAACGCCCGGCGGCCCGGTCTTTGTCGTTGACAATGGCGGCGAACAGATTACCCGCTTCGCCGGCCTGGCCGATCGAGGCGACACGAACATCATTGTCACCACGGATGTCGCGCAGGGCGTCTTCCGTGTGCCACACCGATTTGCCCCACAAGGCGGAAGCGTCTTTCAAGGAGACTTCTTCGTTGTTGATATCCAGATAGACCGGGCTGGCCGATTTACCCTCGAAGATAATCATGTCCCAACCGGCGTTTTTAAGTTCCGCCCCAAAGAAACCACCGGAGTTTGAACAGGCAATGGCACCGGTCAAAGCGCCTTTACAAACCACCGACCAGCGACCCGACGTGGGGGCCGCCGTGCCGGTCAAGGGACCGGTGGCGATGATCATTTTATTGTCCGGCGATAGCGGATCGACCATGGGGTCGCATTCTTCGACAAAATACTTGGTTGCCAGGCCGCGCTGGCCGAGATACTTGTTGGCCCATTCCATATTGAGCGGCTCGGATTCGCATGTTCCGGCGGTCAGATTGACTCTGAGAATTTTTTTAGTCCACGACATCTTGTTTCTCCCTGTTTTTGTGTTCTCGAAGTGAAACGAATTCTACTCGACGGTTGCCTGTGCTCCGGCATCAGTCTTTTCCGCCCAGCTACGCATTTTTTCCATTCCGGTCTTTTCGGCATCAATGAAGGTCAACGCCGGGGTCGGACAGACTTTAACGCAGTCGGGATCACCACCGCACAAATCGCATTTGATGACCTTTTTGCTGACCGGGTGATAGTTGATTGTGCCGAACGGACAGGCGATGGTGCA
>CBFDVE010000261.1:0-4282 GCA_965613205.1 uncultured Rhodospirillaceae bacterium | reverse complement strand
TTAAAATCACCACGTCGTGCTGCCAGATCAACTGTGGCGGCCAGGCTGATATCGCCATCAACATCCAGCACACCAAACCGCCGATTATCAACCACGACCTGATCGCCAACGTCTGCGAACGACCGTCCGTTGTCGCCCGTTGCCCGGTCGCCGCGATCCGTCCGGCCCTGGTCAACGGCAAGGCCAGCCTGGAAGTCGACGAAAAGAAATGCATTTGCTGCGGTGCCTGTTATCCGCCCTGCCCGCCCATGCAGATCAACGATCCGGAACATTCCAAACTGGCCATCTGGGTCGGTGGCAAACATTCCAGCACCCGCACCAAGCCGACCTTCCACAAGCTGGTGGTTTCCGGCCTGCCCAACAACGCCCCGCGCTGGCCGGAAGTGACCGAGGTGGTGAAAACCATCCTCAAGGCCTACAAGGAAGACGCCCGCTATTGGGAACGTATGTCGGAATGGATCGACCGCATCGGTTGGCCACGGTTTTTTGAAATGACCAACCTGCCGTTCACCAAGCACCACATCGAAGATTGGCGCGGCGGCCGCAATTCTCTCAATATGTCGTCCCACGTTCACTTCTAGGGGAAAGCTGAATATGAAATTCGGTATCCAGGTCAACGAAGGACCGTTCACTCACCAGGCCTCTGATTCAGCCTACCTGTTCGTCAAGGCGGCCATTGAAAAAGGCCATCAGGTGATGCGGGTGTTCTTCTATTACGACGGCGTCAACAACGCCAACAAGCTGTCTGCCCCCCAGTCCGACGACCGCAATCTGGTCAAGTTATGGGGCGCGTTGGCGACCGAACATAACGTCGATCTGGTGGTCTGCGTGGCGGCCGCCCTGCGCCGGGGCATTGTCGAAGAAAACCTGGCCGAAGGTTTCCGCATTTCCGGCCTGGGCCAGTTGACCGAAGTCGGCATGGCGGCCGACCGGCTGGTCGTCTTTGGCGATTAATTGATTAGATAAGGCAGACATCCATGAGTGATACCGAAATCGAATACGATACCGAGGGCGTTGTCAAAAAGTTCATGTACGTCAACCGCAAGGCGCCCTATGGCACCATCTACGCGCTTGAAGTTCTTGAAGCGGTTTTGATTTCAGCCGCCTTCGAACAGCACGCCTGCATTGTCTTTATTGACGACGGTGTTTACCAGATCCGCAAGGGTCAGGACACGGCGGCCATCAACATGAAGAATTTTTCCAAGACCTACGGCATCATCGCCATGGAAAAGGAAGACGCCGATGAAGACGAAGACATGGATATGGTCTGGCGCATCATCGTCGAAAAAGAATCGATCGAGGCCCGTGGCCTCAGTGCCGATGATTTCATCGTCGAGGTGGAAGTTATCGCGAGCGCCGATCTGGCCGAGATCATGGCCGAACAAGAAGTTGTGATTTCCGGTTAATCGAGAAAGGGTGAAAAAATGATTCATACCGTTAACAAGTCGCCCTTCGAACGCAATAGCTTAGATAGCTGCCTGCGTTTGTCGCTCAAGGGCTCACCGATCCTGCTGCTTGAAGATGGCGTTTACGCCGCCACCAGCGGCACCTCGGTGTCCGACAAGATAGCCGGTGCCGCCAAAGATCATCCGATGTATGTCATGGGACCGGACTTACAGGCCCGTGGCATCACCGAAGATGAAGTTATCGATGGCATCACGGTTGTCGATTACGGTGGCTTTGTCGATCTGGTGGTCGAACATGGCACGGTCCAGTCCTGGCTGTAGAACGTTTAACAAACTGAACAACAGGGGTCTTTTTCAATATTGACCTAAATTAAGGAGTAGATAGAGAAATGGCTTACGAACTGAACGGTAAAAGTTTTGAATCCGATGAAGAAGGATACCTGATCGACATCGCCGCCTGGAATGAAGACCTGGCCGACCTGATCGCCAAAGACGAAGAAATTGACATGACGGAAGAACACTGGGATGTGGTCAACTTCCTGCGTGAATACTACAACGAATACCAGATCGCCCCGGCCGTTCGCGTCCTGGTCAAGGCCGTGAAAAAGAAATTCGGCCCGGACAAGGGTTCCAACAAGTATCTGTACGAATTGTTCCCCTACGGCCCGGCCAAACAGGCATGTAAAATTGCCGGATTGCCGAAGCCGACCGGTTGCGTCTGACCGACGCCATTTCAAGCGGATTTTCCAACGCGCTCTTGATGCGATTAATAGGAGGACGATAGCGATAATGTCGATCCTGTCGATACTATATGCATTGGGTTTCTACGGTGCCACGGCACTGTTGGTGGTCGGTCTTGTGGTTAAGATCAGGCAGTATGCGACGACGCCTGCGCCCCTGAAAATCCCTATCATGCCGGCCCCCCTGACCCGCCGCGGCGTGGTTTTGCGCATGGCCCGGGAAGTGATCTATTTCGAAAGCCTGTTTAAATCCAACAAGTGGACCTGGGCCTTCGGCATCATGTTCCACGCGGGCCTGGTGCTGGTGTTGGCAAGGCATCTGCGCTACTTCATCGAACCGGTGTGGTTCTGGGTGGCACTGATCCAGCCGTTTGGCATCTATGGCGGTTTCGCCATGGTCGCCGGGCTGATGGGCCTGTGGCTGCGGCGGCTCGTGGTCAACCGGGTGCGCTATATTTCAAGCCCGTCCGATCATCTGATGCTGGCCCTGCTGGTCGCCATCGGCTTTAGCGGACTGACCATAAAATATGTTTTGCGGACCGACATTATCGCCGTTAAGGCCTTTTTCCTGGGTCTGTTGCGCCTTGATGTCCAGCCCCTGCCCCAGGACCCTGTCCTGCTGGTTCACCTGGGCCTGATCATGACCCTGATGATTGTCTTCCCGTTCAGCAAGCTGCTACACGCTCCGGGGGTATTTTTCAGCCCCAGCCGCAACCAGATTGACGATGCGCGCGACAAGCGCCATGTGGTCGCCTGGGCCGCGCAACTGGATGCCGGCCGGGACCAGGCCCCCGGCACGGCGACCGAATAAAGGTAAGGATTTAAACGTGGCAAGAGGCCCCCAATACGAAGCGCCCAAGTACCGGGAAGACCGGGCCAATCCGGTCATGGTCGAAGGCGCCATGGCTCATTCGCAGCCCTACATGGCCAGCCCCGACCATCAGCGAGACCTGGGCTTTCCCGGCGAGTTGGTGGAAGACTGGGAAACCAGGGCGGTCGAAAAACTGGGCGACCTGCTGGACAAGAACAAGGCGCTTCGGGTTTACCTGGATAGCTGCGTCAAGTGCGGCGCATGCACCGATAAATGTCACTACTACATCGGCACCGGTGATCCCAAGAACATGCCTGTCGCCCGGCAGGACCTGTTGCGCTCGGTTTACCGTCGCAACTTCACCGTTGCGGGCAAGCTGTTCCCCAAACTGGTCGGGGCGCGGGACTTAGATAAAGACCTGCTCGATGACTGGTACAAGTATTTTCACCAGTGTTCCCAGTGCCGGCGCTGTTCGGTGTTCTGCCCCTACGGCATCGATACCGCCGAAATTTCCATGGCGGCGCGGGATATCATGGATCACATCGGTTTGGGTCAGAAATACTGCAACGAAATTCTCGGCAAGGTGCACAAGATCGGCAACAATCTGGGCCTGCCCAAACCGGCCCTGATCAACACCATGGAAGGCCTGGAAGAAGACGTTGAAGAAGAAACCGGCGTCGCCGTTCGCTTCCCGGTCGATGAAATGGGCGCCGATGTCTTGCTGGTCACCCCGTCGGCCGACTTTTTCGCCGAGCCCCATGTCGATGGCCTGATCGGTTACGCCAAGGTGTTTCATCAGGCCGGGGTCAAGTGGACGGTCAGTTCGTACGCGTCCGAAGCAGCCAACTTCGCCATGTTCATCGGTTCTTACGAGCAAATGCACATGGTCGCCGCCCGCATCCGTCAGGCCGCCCTGGACCTGGGTGTCAAGCGGGTGATCTTCGGCGAATGCGGCCACGCCTGGCGGGTCGCCTACAGCTTCCTCAATTCCCTCGCCGGACCGTGGGATTTTCTCGATCCGCGCTATCCCAGGCCGCAACATATTCTCGAATTCACCAACGATTTGATCAACAACGGCGGCATCAAGCTTGATCCGTCGGCCAATGATCACATGAGCCTGACGTTCCATGATTCCTGCAATGTGGCGCGTGGCTCGCGCATGGGCGATGTCGAAGGCGGCCAGTTCATTATTCCCCGCGCCGTGATCCAGGCCAGCGTCAATAAGTACTTCGAAATGGATGCCTCGACGACGTGTGAAAAAACGTTCTGTTGCGGCGGCGGCGGCGGTTTGCTGACCGACGATTTGATGGAAATTCGGATCAAAG
>CBFDVE010000260.1:0-4288 GCA_965613205.1 uncultured Rhodospirillaceae bacterium | reverse complement strand
AGGGCCTGAGTTACGGAATTGATTTCAAGGGCGGTATCCTGATCGAAGTGAAGACGACAAGCGGGCCCGCCGACATCGGCGCCATGCGCGGAAAGCTTTCCAGTCTGGGCCTCGGCGATATCAGCCTGCAGGAATTCGGTGCCCCGGATGAAGTCCTGATTACCGTCCAGGTTCAGGAAGGGGGCGAAAAAGCCCAGGCGGCGGCGGTCGAGAAAATCAAGGGCGCGCTGAGCAACGTCGAATACCGGCGCACGGATTTCGTCGGCCCGAAGATCAGCGACGAGCTGTTTCTGGACGGTATTTACGCCGTCGGCGCGGCCATGTTCGCCATTATGCTTTATGTGTGGTTTCGTTTCGAATGGCAATTCGGCGTTGGCGCCGTAGCGGCGCTGGTTCATGACGTGATCAGCACCGTCGGTATTTTTTCCTTGCTGGGAATGGAATTCAATCTGACCACGGTCGCCGCCGTGTTGACCATTGCCGGCTATTCGATCAACGATACGGTGGTGGTGTTCGACCGGGTGCGGGAAAATTTGCGCCGCTACAAAAGTCTGCCCCTGCCGGAACTTCTCAACATGTCGATCAATGAGACCCTGTCGCGCACGATCATGACCAGCGTGACCACGTTGCTGGCCCTGGTGTCCTTGTACATGTTGGGCGGCGAGGTCTTGCGCGGGTTCAGTTTCGCCATGATCTGGGGCGTCGTGATCGGCACCTATTCTTCGATCTGCCTGGCCGTACCGCTGCTGTTGTATCTTAACATTCAGCGGCGCAGTGGTGCCACGGCCAACAAGGAAGAGGCGACCGCCTAAGGTCGAAGAACCATTTCGCTCGATATTACCCCAGCCGTTGCCGCCGGACGCCCGTTAATCGAGGCTTATGGCGATGGCGGTTTTGTCATTGGCGGAGAGCGCTATAAGGGTTCCATGCTGGTCTTTACGGATCAGTCCGAGCTTTGGCAGGGACCCGAAATGAGCCTTCCATCCCTGCAACCGGTCATTCAAATTAGTCATCAGATCGATATCCTGATCATCGGCTGTGGCCCGGTTTTTGGCGATGAACCTGAAGGTCTTCGTCGGGGATTGCGCCAGCACGGCATCGTCCTTGAATGGATGGATACCGGTGCCGCCTGCCGTACCTATAATGTCCTGCTGGCCGAAGACCGCCGCCTGGCCGCCGCCTTGATCGCGGTCGAGTAAAAAAAAACGGAGCCCGAAGGCCCCGTTTTCCTTGAAGATGTTCGCTGCGCTCAGTAGATGTTCTGCGCCGCCACCATGGCATAGAGCATGGGGAACGAGAGCAGGGTGTTGGTGCGCGAGAACAGCATGGCGGTGCGGGCGGCGGCGGCCTTGGCTTCCGCGTCCACTTCGACCATGCCAAGTGCTTTCTTCTGGTTCGGCCAGATCACGAACCACACGTTGAACCACATGATGATGCCAAACCACATGCCGATACCGAGCGCCATGTATTTCGGCGTCTCAAAACCGTCCAGGGCGCCAAGCGTCAGGGTTTCGACCAGATAGCCGTTCATGCCGGCCAGAAGCAAGCCGAATACCAACGTGCCCATGGCACCCCAGCGGAACCAGAACAAGGCGGCCGGGGCGATGACTTTGCCGATCGCCGGTTTCTGGTCGTCGGGAATTTTCGACATGTTGGGGATTTGCACGAAGTTGAAATACCACAGCAAGCCAATCCACATGACGCCGCAGATCACATGCAGCCAACGAATGATGAACAGGATATAGGACTGATCGGCCATAAAGGTATCGCCGGTCACCGCACCGACGATAAAGATCAGGGCGACGGTCAGGACAAGGCCGGTAATGACGGTTTTGTTAAGATCACTAAGGATGCCAGACATGGGCTTTTTCCTCTGCATTTTATTGAGTTAGGGGGTTAAATGAAATAATTCTAATGATGAACACTGTATATACGACCGACCGCGGCAATTTCAATCGGTTTTGCGGAAAGTTATGGAAACCGGGGCCTTCGGTCCCCATATCAGGGTGGAAAAATAGTATCGTGACGCTGATATTACAATTGATTCGGCCATGAACGAAGAGCCGTGGATCGCCATTTGCCGTGATCTGGTTCACCGGCACGACCGGGACCGGCTCATGTGCAGCACGGTGGCACCCGAAAATTGCCGTCCCGCCCTGCTCGCCCTGCTGGCCTTCAACCTGGAAATCGCCACCATTGCCGAACTGGTCGGCGAAACATCGAGCAGGACCGCGCCGCCCGAAAATCAGTACCCAAATCCATGCGGCCGGTGATGCTGAGCACCTGCCTGGCCGAGCAGCGACTGAGCGGCAGGCATACCGGTATTGCCCGCCTGATCCGGTTTTACGGCAAAGTCCTGTGCCGAACCTATTAGCGAAGTTGTTTGGCGCTCAGCATCATCAGTTCGATCGTCGAGACTTGGGGAAACACTGGCCTGGACCATTGGTGATAGAGCAGGGCGACACCGCGCCGGGTATCGGGAAAACTGCCTCTGGAATCATCGAAGGTGCGAATTTCCAGCGTCGTCAGTAATTTTGTCACCGGGGCGACACTTTGCCAGATGACCGTCGGGTTGGCGATACGGGGCGCGGCCAGGGGGGCGATGGAACGCTCGATGGATTTTGTCGGTGGGCCGTACCGGGCGGTGAAATATTTGACAATGGCGGCGAACGAGGCGGTCGGAAACAGGTGTGGTAATAGGTCGCCGCCCCTTCATCGTAACGAACGATGGCCTTGTTACCTTCATAAAGAATCGTGCTGGCGGCAAACAGACCGGCGACATCATCGGGCCAGGCCAGGCCGACAATGCAAAAGGCCAGGGAGCCGGACTTTTTTTCAATGCAGGACTTATCGAATTCCTCTGATCCCAATTTGGGTGGTGACAGACCCAGGCCCAGATTGTCGACCAGAGACAGGCTGATATTCTGCAAGGGGGTTAACAGGCGCTCACCGGAAGGGTCGGTGGTTTGCAGGGTGGCACTTGCCGGGGAAGAAGTCCGTATGGTCTTTTCCACCGACCGAACCGCCCAGCCGTTGCCATCTTGCAGGGGCAGGTTTGCCACCTGATCGACAGGGCGGGGTGGTAAATCCATCACCACCCGGCTGTGCGGTCGATCATCAGGTTTATCATCTTCACCCAGGGAAAATACGGAGAATATTCTGTCTAGGAAACTCCGTTCGTCTTTCGGCTTGCCCGGCAACGCGGTCTCGACCGGGATCAATGTGCGCTGGGGCGGTGGCCGGACCGGTTGTTTGGCAACGGGCAGCGGCTTTACAAGGGCGACAGAAACCGGTTCGACCGGCAAAGGTTCCGGGGCGGGCAGTTCATCGGGTTCATCGAACAGGGGCGAGGGCTCGGCCACGGTCGCCACCTGAACCGGTTCCTGTGGTGGCGGGCTCGGTTTTTTCAGGGGTGGCCCAAAGGCTTTGGCAATGACGACAGGTGCGGGTTCGGCAACGGGTGCCGCCGGGGCGGTTTGCACGGGTAAATTAAACACCACCACCGGTTCAGGCGCTGGCGCAGGTGTGACGATAATTTCCGGGATGTCGTCGAACTCGGTATCGGTGCCGGGGGGGCCGCGAATATCACCAATGATGGTCAATCCCGAACCGGGAGCCCTGGCACCGGGATCAAAGGGACTGGGCCCGGCCAGGGGCAGGTCGGGGGCTGGCGGGTCGGGGGTAACAACGACCGGTGACCAGGGATCGGATCCGGCGGGAGGCGAATAAACCCCGGCGACAGTCGAGGTCGGTTGCCGGTCCTTGGCGATGATCGATGGTGGCGGCGGGTTTTTCTGTATTGCCGCCTTTCCCGAGGTGAAAACGGCGTTGCGGGATTTCCGAAAGGCCATCAGGAAATAAACAATCTCGAAGTAGCCCTTGTCGATGGCCAGATCGATTGGGGTCAGGCCTTGCGGATTTAGCGTGCCCAAATCTGCACCGCCGTGGGCGTTGATCATGACACCCTGAAGATTGTTTTCCTGAATCGATTCAAACAAGCGAGAGGTTGCTTCGGTGCTGGTTTTCGTCTGCGCCAGAGCGGGCGCCAGCAGCGTGCTCAACATGAGGATGACAGCGGCGCGGACTCCGTGGCCGATCAACTTGTGCAGGCGGGGTATCATCTTGATCACTTGTCAGCCATTGCCATGGATTCGGCATTATGGCACAACACGCCACCCCGCTGGTGGGCAATCGAGACGATCAGGCTTGACAGGGTGGGCCGCCCGCCGTATCTGGAGGGCCTGTATCAAGTGGAGTATTTTCGTGATCGACGGACCGCAACACCTGC
>CBFDVE010000259.1:0-4289 GCA_965613205.1 uncultured Rhodospirillaceae bacterium | reverse complement strand
ATACGCGCCTGTTTGGTGCTGCACAGGTAAGCCTGCGCCGCCGCAACACCGCTGCCCAGTTCCACTGGAATACCCAGATCATGCATGGACATTTCAGCACCGGCTATGGGTGTCATCAGCATCATTTCGTTCAGATCACCAAGATGACCAATGCGAAATGCCTTGCCGGCAATTTTGCCCAGACTGATAGACAGGGCCAGGTTGTAGTATTGATAGGCATGACGTGCTACTTCATTGCCATCAAAACCCTCCGGCACATAGATGGCGCTGACCGTATCGGAATACAAATCAGGGGTTTTGGCGCACAAGGACATATCCCAGGCACCTACGGCCCGGCGAATGCCTTCGGCGATGCGAAAATGGCGGGCAAAGACGTTATCGAGCCCTTCGCCCAGCAACATGGCCAGGCTTTCCCGCAGGCCGCTGATCAACTGGATCGGCGGCGTATAGGGAAAACCGCCGTTGGCGTTGGCGTTGATCATGTCGCGGAAATCGAAAAAGCAGCGGCAGCATTTGGCGCTGTCGGTGGCCGCCATGGCTTTCTGGCTGACGCCGACAATGGCCATACCGGCGGTCAGCATAAATCCTTTTTGCGACCCCGATACGGCCAGATCGACACCCCAGTCGTCCATGCGGAAATCCATCGACGCCAGCGAGCTGACGCAATCCACATAAAGCAGCGCCGGATGATTTTCCGCATTCATAGCCTGGCGGATTTTGGCGATATCGCTGACCACGCCGGTGGCGGTCTCGTTATGAGTGACCAGTACGGCCTTGATCTGATGATCCTTATCGGCGGCCAGGCGTTGCTGATACAGGTCAGCCGGTGCCCCGGTGCCCCATTCACATTCGATAATTTCAACATCCAGGTCATGCCGTTGGCACATGTCGATCCAGCGGTGCGAGAACATGCCGAAGCGGGCGACCAGGACCTTGTCGCCCGGCGACAGGGTGTTGGTGATGGCCGCTTCCCAACCGCCCGTGCCGGTCGATGGGAAACAGATCACCTGCCCGGTTTCGGTCTTGAAAACCTTTTTCAGATCTTCCAGCAGGGGCATGAAAGCGGTTTCGAAATCAGGCGACCGGTGATCCGTGGTCTGCACGTTCATGGCCGCCCGAATGCGATCGGGGATGTTTGTCGGGCCGGGGATAAAAACGGGGTTTTGACCATTCATGGGAATTCCTCCTGGCACATATGGATTTTCATTCGGGTAAATTCAAGAACGGGATTTTAGCAGGCTGGTGCTATTTTGCAATTTTTCTGAAAAATAATTCCATTTTTCGATTAAATATGTTAATAGATTGAAAAATATAGAAAAAACATTTTTTGATTCTCGTTATCAAATATTTTTGGAAACAATTTCTAGATAAAATAAGTGCTGATTCAAGGAATTCGGGATGCCACAGCAGACCCAGAAGCGATCACGCGGTCGGCCTCGTTCGCTGCCGGACGAGGCCAAAAACAGCACGGTCCGGGCGCTGGACCGGGGTTTGACCCTGCTCCGCGCCCTGGCCAAAGAAGGCAGCATCACGCTCAGTGAACTGGCCCTGTGTGTCGATATGCCGCCTTCCTCGGCGCACCGGATTCTGACCACGCTGCAAAAACACGCCTTCGTCGAATTTGACGATGGCACCCAGCAATGGGCCGTGGGGATCGAAGCCTTTCGCACCGGCAGCTCCTATCTGGCGCGCACCAATCTGGTCGAGGCGGCACAGAAAACCATGCGATCCCTGATGCAAGAAACCGGTGAAACGGCCAATCTGGCGATCCCCGACGGTGGCGATGTGGTGTTCATCAGCCAGGTCGAAACGGCCCACCCGATCCGCGCCTTTTTCCGACCGGGAACCCGTTCGCACATGCATGCCTCGGGCACCGGCAAGGCCCTGCTGGCGGAATTGTCCGAGGGCGATCTGGAGCAGATTTTACAAAACAAGGGGCTGCCTGAGTTCACCGCCCACACCCTGACTTCTCCGGCAGCGCTTTTCGCCGATCTGGAAAAGATCAAAAAGCGCGGTTGGTCGTTCGATGATGAAGAACGCTATTCCGGTATGCGCTGTGTCGCCGCGGCCATTTACAATTCCTTCGGCGAAGCGATAGCCGGAATTTCCATATCCGGCCCGACCGCCCGCCTGCAAGACGATATCATTTCCGAACTGGGCGCAAAAATCCGGCGGGCGGCGGGCGACGTGACGACGCTGATCGGCGGCAGCGTGCCCGGTGCCTGATAGCGCTGCCATTTTAGCCATCGGCGGCCTGCATTTTGACACCGTCGCCCAAGGTCAGGCGCCGGTGCAAATGAAGGCGTCCAACCCGGTGCGCTGTCACCGTTTTGTCGGCGGGGTGGCCCATAATATTGCCTGCGATATGGCCGCATTGGGCACCCGGTCCTGCCTGATGTCACTGGTCGGACAAGACGCCGATGGTGATGGGGTTATCGCCGAGACAACAAAACGCGGCGTTGATCTGGCCCTGGTCGCCCGCTCGCCGACGGTCAAGACGGCCAGCTACACGGCGGTTCTGGAACCGGACGGTGAACTGGCGATCGGCCTCTCGGATAGCCAGACCTATGACCAGATCACACCCGAGTTTCTAAAAAACCACCGGGACCGATTGGCGCAATTCAAAACCATCGTCGTCGATGCCAATTTGCCGCGCGAGAGCTTGCAATGGTTGGTCGATAACAAAGGTTCGGCCCGGATTTTCGCCGCCCCGGTGTCGCCGTCGAAAGCCCTGCACTGGCGACAGGCCATGGCCGGGGCGGATGTCTTTATCGGTAACGAACGGGAAGCCCGGTGCCTGACCGATCAACCTGCGGCGACAATTTCAGAAGCCCTGCACGCCGCCCGGACCCTGCGGAAAACGGGGCCATCCATTGCCGTGATTACACTGGGGCCGCAAGGGGCGGTGGTCAGCGGGCCTGATCTGGAGGCCCACTTCGCCATTGTCAAAACCGATGTGGTCGATGTCAACGGTGCCGGCGATGCTTTTTTCGCCGGTTTCACCCATGCCCTGCACGCAGATTTACCGCTGACCCAGGCCATGATGTACGGTATCGCCACCGCCAGCCTTGTCGCCGAACATGCGGGGCCGGTGTGGGATGGGTTGTCACCGGAACACCTGAACCAGCGCCTGCAATCGGTTCCCCCTGAAACGAGATATGACCCGCCATGACCGACCCCGCCCGATATCTGGATTTATCGACCTCTGTGGGAGCCGCCCTTGCCGGCAAGCAACCGGTGGTGGCCCTTGAATCGACGATTATTTCCCACGGTCTGCCCTATCCCATGAACCGGGACCTGGCCTTGCTGTTGGAACAGACGGTAAGGGACGAAGGTGCCGTGCCGGCGACCATCGGCATCTGCAAGGGCCGGATTAAAGTCGGCATGAACGCCACAGAAATCGAAAAATTTGCCGAAGGAAAAGATATCGCCAAAGTCAGTCGGCGGGATTTCGCCACCATTGTCGCCCTCGAACAAGATGGCGCGACCACGGTGTCCGGCACCATGATCGCCGCCCACATGGCCGGTATTCGTATTTTTGCCACCGGAGGCATCGGCGGCGTCCACCGGGGAGCCGAACACAGTTTGGATATTTCCGCCGACCTGATGGAACTGGCCCGGACTCCGGTGGCGGTGGTCTGTGCCGGGGCCAAGTCGATCCTGGACCTGCCGAAAACCCTGGAAGTTCTGGAAACAAACGGGGTGCCTGTTCTGGGCTACCGGACCGATACTTTTCCGGCCTTCCATACCGCCGACAGCGGTTTGGCCGTGGACATCAACGTGGCCAGTGCGGACGCCCTGGCTCATATACTCAAGACCCGCGAGGCGCTCGGTTTCAGCGGCGGGGAAATTATCGCCAACCCGATCCCGCAAGAATTCGCCATGGACAAATCGGAAGTCGATGGCTGGATCGAAACCGCCCTGGAAAACGCCGGAGCAGAAGGAATCACCGGCAAGGCCATGACGCCTTATCTGTTAGCCAAAATTGCCGAATTGAGCGATGGCAAGACCATCACCGCCAATAAGGCCCTGATCCTTAACAATGCCAGACTGGCGGCGAAAATAGCCGTTGCCTACTGTTCGTCTTCTTCCTGAAGTATGGCCATCGCCTTGAACCAGTCGATGATTTTATCTGCCTGGGGCTGATGGGGCCGGTAGGCCAGGTAATAGCCATTGTCGGTGTTGACCCGTAATCCCCGCAGTTCCACCAACTGGCCACTTTTCAGGGGTGGTTCGGCCAGATGCAGCCAGGCGAGTGCTATGCCCTGTCCTTCCATGGCCGCCTGCAG
>CBFDVE010000258.1:0-4325 GCA_965613205.1 uncultured Rhodospirillaceae bacterium | reverse complement strand
CATGGCGGCGTCCGGCGTACCTTCCGTTTCCATCGGCGATGCCGATCAACTGGCGCGGATCGATGGAGAAATCGCCGCCGCTTATGCCGAACGACGGTCCCTCGGCCTGTTGTTTCCCTTCAGTTTCTGGCAGGCAACATGACCGGTCTTGTGCGCTATCAGGTGATCGAAAAGGTGATGGCGCAAATCACCGATCAACTGGTCGTTTGCACCATCGGCCATCCCTGTCAGGAGCTTTACAAAATCAATGACCGGGCCGGCAATTTTTACATGCTGGGGTCGATGGGCATGGCCTCGTCTATTGGCCTGGGGTTAGCCATGGCCAGTGACAACAAAGTGGTGGTGCTGGATGGCGACAGCGCCAGCGTCATGAACATGGGCAGTTTCGCCACCATGGGCTTCAATGCGCCGCCTAACCTGGTTCACATCATCATCGACAACGAAGCCAATGGCTCAACCGGGTTTCAGCCGTCATTTTCGGCCCGCAATGTCAGGCTCGACCAGGTCGCCCAGGCCTGCTCGATGCCCCATGTAAAGCTGATCGAAAGGCCTGAGGATATTTCACCCGCCGTGGCCGATGCCCTGGCGAGCGATCAGATGCACACCCTGGTGATCAAGGCAGAGATCGGCCTGATGCCGGGCATTGATCTGGTGCCGTTGGGGCCCGATGAAATTCTCGAGCGCTTCATGGCTGCGGCATCGAGTTATACCATCGAGCGTTAATAAGGACCTATAGAGACGGCTTCACAAGCCTTTTGGCTCGGAGCCTGCGGCGTAGCGGTGCCCTGTACCGCAAGACCGTGGGCGACACGTCTGGAAGACGCGGGACAAAAACGCCCTTTGGGCGTGCCAAAAGGCTTGTGAAGCCGCCGTTCCGGTCGCCACAGCAGCCCTTCGGAGGGCGTCGAAAAACCTCGACGATGCGATGGCATCGCCTGCGGCTTGTCTCCTACCCGAAGGACTGCTGTGACGATCTCTATGGGTTCTTATTAACGCTCGATGGTATTAACGTTCGGTCTTCTTCCAGCCCCGCAAAACCTCGAGCACCAGTTCCGGATGTTTCATGATTGCCTCAGAGACCTGGCGGCGCAGGGACTCGTTGATGTTGCGGTCGATCTGATCGACATCGATGGCCGGGCGCCCGGGCCGGGCCAGAGGGGCGCTGACCGGTTTTTGTCGGGTCGGCTTGCGGTAGGGCGGCGGCGGGGGCTTCGATTGCGCCATCTGGCGAGATTATTGCAGCTTTGAATTAAACGCAACCAGATGCCCTTCGTGGGCCAGGCACAGCCGGTTGCGGCCGGTTCTTTTGGCTTCGTACAAGGCCCTGTCCGTCGCCGTCAACAATTCGCCCGCGTTCGTTACATTGATTTCGGGCAGGGCGCCGACACCGATGCTCATGGTCATGGGCAGACCACTGAAATTGCTTGATTCAATTCGTCGACGAAGCCGCTCGGCCGTTTCCATGGCCGCCGCCAGGCCGGTCCCCGGCAGGACCACGGCAAATTCCTCGCCGCCGAACCGGCAGGGGTGATCGACATCCCGGAAATGGTCTTTCAGCAATCGACCCAGCGCCCGCAACACCTGATCGCCACGGGTGTGGCCATAGGTATCGTTGAGAATTTTGAAATGATCAATATCGAGCAGCAACAGGCCCAGAGGCTGGCTATAGCGATGGGCGCGATCAAATTCCTTGGCCAGGGTTTCATCCAGGTGGCGCCGGTTGGCCAGTCCGGTCAGGGCATCCGTGCGGGCGATTTCGCGCAAGGAGATTTCGACTTTTTTCTTCGAGCGGATATCGACGGCAATTCCGGACAAACCCTGCAAATATCCATCCCCGTCGAGGGTAATATGGCTCAGCAGATCGAACCAGTAATAAACCTCACCTTCGCCCTTCATGCGCAGGTCCATGCGGAAATTTTCATGATTGTCGGCGACGCAATCCCGGGCCAGCTTGAACAGGCGCTTTCGGTCCTCCGGATGAATCAGCCGGATCACCGACAACAGCCCTTGCGAGGCCCCGTACTGGCGCACACCGAGGCTTTCCAAAAGCGTATCGGACAGCCACGACTGGCGCTGCCGAAAATCGATTTCCCAGGCCCCGCTGCCGGTGATCTTTTCGATGATATTGAAGCGGCGCTGGTTGGCCGCCAGGTGTTGCCGCACCACCGAATTGGCAATCATGTAGCTGGCCATACGCACGATATTGATGTCACCATCCGTCCACACATGTTGACGCAGATGATCATCGAAACCAAGCGTTCCCCACCAGGTGCCGTTGACCATGATCGGAATGGTCAGGGTCGATTTGATGCCCTGACGAATCCAGTCTTTCTTCATGGCGCAATCGGGGGCTTCGGCGATAATCAGGTTATGCCATTTCCCCTGCGCCCGTTCGGCAACGATCTGGCCATAATAAGAGTCCAGCAAAGACGTTTTGTACATGTTGAAATGGTTGCCGCCAATTTGCGAATAGCGTTCTTCGGCGGACCATTCAAAACGCATATCCCGCAGCGCATGATAGCTGTCGTGTTCAATGGTCTGGGTCAGCCAAGTCAGCGAGCAACCGGTCGCCCGACCAAGATTTTCGAGCAAATTCTGCACCCCGTCAGGCCAGCCCTTGCCGGATGAAAATTCTTCGGCACTCCGGGTGATCGCAGCCAGCAGCACATTGTCGTCTGACGTATCAGTCACAAAACCCCCAAATATATGCTCCTCACCCGAGAATCCACTGTACTCTGATTCGGGGGCCAACTTCGACTCAATTCTAGTATCGACAGGCTGATAATCCTTGTTTATCAGGTCAGTCAGCAGTGGTTACTCACACCTTTTTCCCCAGGATTGCGCAGAAAAAACCGTCCGTGCCGGTCCGTGCCGGGCTCAGGAAAATCCCCTGGGACCGGGTCGTTCCGGGCGGCGCGGCGATGCCCATGGCCTGGTTCCAGATTTGCCCCGCAGGCAAAATTTCGAAGTCCCCGTGGGTGTTCAGGAACTCCTCGATCTGATCTTCATTTTCTTCTCCCAGCAATGAACAGGTGGCATAGATCAACTGACCGCCGGGTTTGACCAGTTTGGCCGCCGCCTCCAGCACGGTACGCTGGTCGGCAAGGTGTTCGTCCAGCCGTTGCCGGGTCAGGCGCCAACGGGCTTCGGGATGGCGGCGCCAGGCACCGGTCCCGGAACACGGGGCATCGACCAGCACCCGGTCGGCCATGGCGTTCAGGTCTCGCGGCGGGATGCCGCCGTCAAGCACCATGCGCTCAATGGCGCTAGCACCGGACCGCTGCAGCCGATGGTCCATGCGGGCCAGTCTTTTCGCCGACACATCGCAGGCGATCAACCGGCCCGCCGTTGGCGTATTGCCCTGTAGTCCCATGATATCGGCCAGGGCCAGCGTCTTGCCCCCGGCCCCGGCGCAATAGTCAATAACGGTCATGCCGGGCCGGGCCTGACACAGCAGGGCGATCAGTTGCGAGCCTTCGTCCTGAATTTCGATCAGGCCCTTTTTAAAGGCTTTGGTATCATCCAGACGGGCATGTTCGGCCAATCGAAGCCCGCATAGGGACAAGGGAGTGTCTTCGCATTTGATGCCATCCCGTTGCAGGGACTTGCGCGCCTGCTGGCGACTGACCCGACCCAGATTGACCCGCACATCGACGCTGGCCGGAGTATTCAGGGCGGCCATCTCAGTTTGCAAACCGTCACCGAATTCATGTTGCAGCGGTTCCGTCAACCAGTCGGGAATCTCCGCCAGCACCCCATCGGGCATAGCATCGTGGTGCAGGGGTTTACCGGCAAGATTATCGACCAGGTCCCGTTCGGTGGCCTGCAAGAGGGCCGGTCCGTGGCCGACCCCGTCAAACAGGTTGGCGACGGAACCGGCATTTTCCCGGTCGATCAGCAGCGACGCCGCCAACACCCGAACGCGCGATATCGGCGCCATATCGCCCGCCGCCCCGGCAATCCACCAATCGAGCCGGGCCCGATGGCGAATGACTGCGTAAACTCTTTCGTTGGTCGACCGCCGGTCTTTCGACCCGGCATACCGCCGCGCCCTGAAATAGGCCCGTATAATTCCATCCGCCGCCGCGCTCGACTGGTCGATCAAGTCGAGGATTTCGATGGCGGCGGACAGGCGGGCAGCGGGTGTCATTTATGTTTACTCTTTCTATTTGCCCCTGCGGGCGCGCTCGTCGCGCTTGCTGGGATTCTGGAAGCCAGGTTGTAAGGCCATACAGGAGCCCGGTTTGGCAGGACTGGCTCCTGTAAAAGGATATGGTCTGACTTCCAGAGACGTAGCAAGCGCGACGAGCGCGCCCGCAGGGGCA
>CBFDVE010000257.1:0-4327 GCA_965613205.1 uncultured Rhodospirillaceae bacterium | reverse complement strand
CGCTCGAATTCATTAATTCACGGAACCTGTCCGGATAACGCCTGAAAAGGCAGCCGGATCGATCAGACCGCCTTTTCCGCAATGGTGCGGGCAGGGTTTGTTGTGTTTCCGTTTTTGATCAAAGACCGTCGGATACAACCGGCCGGCCGGAAAACTTTTCAGTGACAGATAAGGACTCCTGATTATGGCTCCTGCAAATATGACCAGCAGCGAAGAAATCCCCTTTGATACCGGTGAAAATTTTGCCGACCTCCTTGATGAAGCGATGGGCGAGAGTGGTACATTTGAAGGCAATGTGGTCAAAGGCACGATCATCGCTATTGATGATGATGCCGCCACCATTGATGTCGGCCTTAAATCCGAAGGCCGGGTCGATCTTAAAGAATTTGCCGAAGCCGGACAGGCCGCTCAAATCAAAATCGGCGATGTTGTCGATATTTTTGTCGAACGCTTCGAAGACCGGGACGGCCTGGTTCGCCTGAGCCGTGAAAAAGCCCGCCGCGAAGAAGCCTGGGGCGAACTGGACAAGTCCTTCCAGGCCAACGAACGGGTCAATGGTATGATCTTCGGTCGGGTCAAGGGCGGCTTTATTGTCGATCTGGCCGGTGCCGTGGCCTTCCTGCCCGGCAGTCAGGTCGATATTCGCCCGGTGCGCGATATCGCCCCGCTGATGGGCACGCCGCAACCATTCCAGATATTGAAAATGGACCGGGCGCGCAACAACATCGTGGTGTCACGCCGCGCCGTGCTGGAGGAAACCCGCGCCGTAGAACGGGGCGAGCTGATCGCCAACCTTTCCGAAGGGCAGATCCTCGAAGGCATGGTCAAGAACATCACCGACTACGGCGCCTTTGTCGATTTGGGTGGCGTCGATGGCCTGCTGCACGTCACCGATATTGCCTGGCGTCGCATCAACCACCCGTCGGAAGCCCTGAGCATCGGCGAAACCGTGAAGGTGCAGGTTATCCGCTTCAATCCCGACACCCAGCGTATTTCCCTCGGCATGAAACAGCTTGAAGCCGATCCGTGGGACGGGGTCGCCGCCAAGTATCCGGTCGGCAACAAATACACCGGACGGATCACCAACATCACCGATTACGGTGCTTTTGTCGAACTGGAACCGGGCGTCGAAGGCCTGGTCCACGTTTCCGAAATGAGCTGGACCAAGAAGAACATCCATCCGGGCAAGATCGTTTCGACCAGCCAGGAAGTGGAAGTCATGGTGCTCGATTCGGACGCCGAACGGCGGCGTATCTCGCTCGGCCTGAAACAGTGTGGTTCCAACCCGTGGGAAGACTTCGTGCAAAATCAGCAGGTTGGCTCGGAAGTCGAAGGCGAAGTCAAGAACATCACCGAATTTGGCCTGTTCATCGGCCTGACCGGCGATATCGACGGTATGGCCCATTTGTCCGACCTGTCGTGGAGCAAATCCGGCGAACAGGCCCTGGCCGATTACAAGAAAGGCGACTTGGTCAAAGCCAAAATTCTCGATGTGGATGTGGAAAAAGAACGCATCTCTCTGGGCATCAAGCAATTGAGCGAAGATCCCCTGCAGGGTGATTTGCAAAGCATGAAAAAGGGCGATGTGGTGACCTGTACGGTGTCGGCGATTGTCGATGGCGGCATCGAAGTCAAGGTCGGCGAAGGCCTGCCCGGCTTCATTCGCAAATCCGACCTGTCGCGGGAACGCAGCGAACAGCGTCCCGACCGCTTCGCCGCTGGCGAAAAGGTCGATGCCAAGATTATGCAAATCGATGCGGGCGGTCGCAAACTGACGCTGTCGATTAAAACCCTTGAAGCGGCCGAAGAAAAAGCCGCCATGAAGGAGTTCGGCTCGTCCGATTCCGGTGCTTCGCTTGGCGATATTCTGGGCGCCGCCCTGAAAGAGAAGCTGGCCGCTGCGGAAACGGATACGCAAGAAAAGAAACCGGCCAGGAAAGCGGCGCCGAAGAAAGCGGTTGCCAAGAAAGCCGAAGCCAAAGACGAGGCAGAAGAAAAGCCGGCCAGGAAAAAGGCTGCCGCCAAAAAGGCCGCACCGAAAAAGGCGGCTGCCAAGAAGGCGGCGCCAAAGAAGGCCGCTGCCAAGAAAGACAAAGACGACAAAGACGACAAAGACGAATAGGTTATTGCCGGAACGGTCGAGGAATCCCCCCTGAACCGTTCCGGCAAGCCGTTTCATAACTGGCGGATATTCCCATAGTGTCTCTTGATGCAGACTATATTGTCGACCGCCGCCGCCTAAAGCGGCGTTTGTTGTTTTGGCGATTGTTCGCCGTTGTCTCGCTGACCTCGGTCGCCGTTATCGTCACCCTGGGTTTCGAACAACCGCAGTTTAGCGATTATGTGGCCCGCCTGAATATCAGCGGCATCATTGTCGATGATCCGGTGCGCGATCAGGTGTTGGCCGATCTGGCCGAAAATTCCAGGGCCAAAGCACTGGTTATCCGCATCGACAGCCCCGGCGGCACCGTTGTCGGCGGTGAAGCCTTGTATCTTTCCCTGCGCGCCGTCGCCAGGAACAAGCCCGTGGTGGCGGTGATGGGAACGACGGCGACCTCGGCGGCCTATATGGCGGCCATCGCCGCCGATCAGATTATCGCCCGTCAAGGCTCGATCACCGGGTCGATCGGTGTGCTCATGCAAACCGCCAACTTCAACGGCCTGCTGGATAAAATCGGCATCGTCCCGGAAACCATCAAAAGTGGTCCCTTGAAAGCCCAGCCTAATCCGGTCGAACCGATGTCGGCGGCGGCCCGAAAGGCCATTCAGGGGGTGGTCATGGATATGCATGGGATGTTTGTTGACATGGTTGCAGACCGGCGTGGCATGGTCCGTTCGGCGGCGTTGAAATTGGCCGATGGACGTATTTACACGGGCCGTCAGGCCCTGGCGGCAGGGTTGATCGATACTCTGGGGGGCGAGGGCGAAGCGCGGAAATGGCTGGCCAGTGCCAACAAAGTGTCGGTCGATTTGCCGATTCACGATGTGATCGTTCAACGGGACAGGGACAATTGGCAAAAACTGTTTCTGGGCTGGGTCGGTAAAACTCTGTTTTCAGAACGACTTAGACTTGACGGTTTGATCTCACTTTGGCACCCTGATAGCTGGTAGCCTGCCAAAACGGGGGGGTTTCCGTGATGGAGGACGGGGCAATGACAAAATCAGAACTGATTCAAAGACTGGCCGAGGCCAATCCGCACCTTTACCAGCGGGATGTGGAACGGATCGTCACCACTATATTCGATGAAATCACCGAGGCCCTGTCCAATGGTGACCGGGTCGAATTGCGCGGCTTCGGCGCTTTTTCGGTGAAAGAACGGGGCTCCCGCGTTGGCCGCAACCCGCGCACCGGCGAATCCGTCGATGTGGCGGCAAAATATATTCCCTACTTCAAGACCGGCAAGCAACTGCGCGAAAAACTCAACGCCTGAAAGCCGTTTCCGTGACTCGTCTGATTTCCTTGTTGATCATGATCCCCCTGGCCCTTGCCGTGGTCGTTTTTGCCGTCGCCAATCGGGCTCCGGTGATCCTGGATCTATGGCCCATGCCCCTGACCCTTGACGTTCCCGTGTTCGCCCTGGCTTTGGCCGGCGGCATGGCCGGTTTTCTGGCCGGTGCGCTGATCACCTGGCTATCGGGCGGGCGCAGGCGGGCGGCCCATCGCCGGGTCGTGCGAGAGCTGGAAGCGCTGAAGCGGCAGGAAGCCGCCCTGCGGGCCCAAATGCGTCATGCCGAACAGGCCCCGGCCCCGGTCGCCCTGATCACCGACCGCAATGCCGATGCGGCCTGATTGCCAGCCATGAAACTGATCTCGGCTGGCGATCTGAAGCAAACCCTCGACTATCCCTCGCTGATTGATGCCATTCAAGCGATGTTTGCCGAAGGCTGCACCGTGCCCGTGCGCCATCATCATGCCATCGCCACACCGCAGGGCCTGGACCCGACCTTGCTGTTGATGCCGGCCTGGCGGCAGGGCGATGTGATCGGCGTTAAGATCGTCACCGTGTTTCCCGAAAACGGCCGGGTTGGCCTGGCCGCCGTGATGGGGTCCTACCTGTTGATCGACGGCACCAATGGCACCACCCTGGCCATGCTCGACGGGGCCGAACTGACGGCCCGGCGCACGGCCTCGTCTTCCGCCCTGGCCGCGCGCTACCTGTCGCGGTGCGATGCCTCGGTGCTGCTGATGGTCGGCACCGGCGTGCTGGCACCGCATCTTGTTCGCGCCCACTCGAGCGTCCGGCCAATTAGCGATGTGATGATCTGGGGCCGCGACCCGGACAAGGCCCAGGCGGTGATGAAAGAACGCACCCGCCTGGAAGACGAG
>CBFDVE010000256.1:0-4329 GCA_965613205.1 uncultured Rhodospirillaceae bacterium | reverse complement strand
TGATGAGCAAAATGCGAAACCCGATCCGGGTGTGAAAGGCGGGCAGGGCCAGTACCGCAGCGCGCCACTGCCACGCAGTAACAAACCCATGCAATGGAGCCTGGCAAAACTGCGTTCGCGCGAAGACCCGCTGGTGATCTTTACGCTGATCACACAGGCCGTGGTCGGTGCCTTCCTGCTGACCATCCTGGCCATCTGCTGGCTGCTTTATTACCCGGCCAAATACAATTCGCCGTGGCTGTTGCAATATTCCAGAAGTTTTTACGCGGTGTTGCTGTTTTTTCTGTTCCTGCACTGGAAACCGTTAAGCGCGCCCTGGCTGGCCTGGCTGGGCCAGATCAGCTATTCCGTCTATCTTTTTCACCAGCCCATCGCCGCTCTGGTCAAGGACCTGATACAGGCCGCCGGCGGCGACCGGGACGGCGGTCTGGCGTTTCTGCTGACCCTGGCGGCGATCATCGCCGTATCGGCCCTGATCTACCGTTTCGTCGAAAAACCGTTTATCGACCTGGGGCGGCGGCGGAAGAAAACAGGGGTTTAAGAGGGTCCTGCCCCTCAGTCGCCGGGCGCGCTGGTCGCGCTTGGCTGGGTCTCTGGAAGTCAAGCTTTAAGGCCGGACAGGAGTTCTATCCGGATAAAGCTCCTGTAACCGCGTCCGGCTTGACTTCCAGAGACCAGCCAAGGGGCCGGAGGCCCCGCCCGGCGCTTGAGGGGCAGGACCCTTAAAGACCAGGACACTTAAATGAACTCTAACCCGGCGCGATGGCGCCAAGCAGGGCGGCGCGCACCTGGTCGAGCTTGCCCGTGTGTTCCGCCTTCAGGCCAAACACATCCTTGACGTAGAACACATCGACCACCCGTTCGCCATAGGTCGAAATGTGGGCGCTGGCGATTTGCAGGCCGCACTGGGTGATGGCGGTGGTGATATCGCTTAAGAAACCCAGGCGGTTGCGGCCATTGACTTCAATCACCGTGAACTTGGCGCTGGCGTTGTTGTCGATCAGCACCCGGGGCGGCACTTTAAACACATGGGTGCGGCTGGGCAGGGCGCGGGAACGGGCTTTAGCCAGTTCCTGGGCCAGTTGCAGGCTGCCCAGCAGGGCGCCCTCGATGCGGCCCCTGAGGCGCTTCATGGCTTTGTTGTCATGAAAAGGTCCGCCCTCGGCATTCTGAATCCAGAACGTATCCAAGGCCATGCCGTTGGCCATGGTGGCGATGCGGGCATCGACAATGGCCGCGCCCGATAGCGCCATGGCCCCGGCGATGCGGGCGAACACGCCGGGATGATCGTGGCTGTAGACGGTCATTTCGGTGACATCGTTTTCCTTATCGATGCGGCTTTCGATCAAGGTATCCAGGTTTTTGGCCATCGCCCGCTTGATCATTTCGGCGTGGCGTTCGTGGGCATAGTGATCGTAGCCGAGCCAGTAATCGGCGTAGCCCATGGACAACTGTTCGGCAATGTCTTCATCCGACCAGCTTTTCAGGGCGTGGGCCAGGTCGGCCTTGGCATGTTCGATGCGTTCCGCCCGCCGTTTGTCCGGTGCCCCCCCGGCCATGGTTTCCTGGGCCCGGTAATAAAGTTCCCGCAGCAGGGCGGCCTTCCAGCCGTTCCACACGGTCGGCCCGACGGCGCGAATATCGACCACGGTCAGGATCAAAAGCAGGCGCAGGCGTTCGGGCGATTGCACCGTGGCGACAAAATCGGAAATGGTTTTCGGATCTTCGATTTCCCGCTTGAAAGCGGTGTTGCTCATGGCCAGATGGTGGCGCACCAGCCAGGCCACGGTCTCGCTTTCCCATTCGTTCATGCCGAAACGGGGGCACAGGCGGGCAGCCACGTCGGCCCCCAGTTCGCAATGATCGCCGCCCCGGCCCTTGGCGATATCGTGCAGCAGCACGGCCATATACAAAACGTTACGCGACTGCACTTCGCCGATCACCGAACTGGCCACCGGATGATCGTCTTTCAGCAACCCCCGTTCGATCCGGGACAAATAACCAATGGCCCGGATGGTGTGTTCGTCGACCGTGTAGACGTGATACATGTCGTACTGCATTTGCGCCACCACCCGGCCGAAATCTGGCACGAAGCGGCCGAACACACCGGCTTCGTTGAGCCGTTTGAGGGCGGTTTCCGGATCTTTTTTCGATGTCAGAATATCCATAAAGACCCGGTTGGCGACCGCGCTGTCACGCAGTTCCCCATCGATCAGGCGCAGGCTTTGACTAACCCGGCGCAAGGCGCGCGGGTGGATATCCAGATCGTTGCGCTGGGCGGCGGCGAACAGCTCGAGAAGCTTGACCGGGTTATTTTTGAAATCATCATCGCCGGTGATGGTCAGGCGGCTGCCGTCGAGCCTGAAGCCGTCGATGTCGTATTTCCTGAAGGAAAAACGGGGCAGCCGGAAGCGGCGTTTTTTCTGATCATCTTCCAGCACCGCGCACAAAATCCGGGTCAGATCGCCGACATCCCTGGCGATCAGGTAATAGTGCTTCATGAACCGCTCGACCCCGCGAGCAGCGGGCCGGTCGGCGTAGGCCATGCGGCCGGCCAGGTCGCCCTGAACATTGAAAGCCAGCCGTTCTTCCGGCCGGCCGGCGATGTTGTGAAGATGGCAGCGCACGGTCCACAGGAAATTTTCGGCCTTGGCGAAGCGCCGGGCGTCGCGCTTGGTTAAAACGTCCTGTTCGACCAGTTCGGCAACGCTTTCGACCCGGTACAGATACTTGGCGATCCAATAGAGGGTCTGTAAATCGCGCAAGCCGCCCTTGCCTTCCTTGACGTTGGGTTCCAGCACGTAGCGGGTGTCGCCCAGGCGGTCGTGGCGGGCATCCCGTTCGGCCAGCTTGGCATCGACGAAATCGGCCCCGTTGGCGGCGCTGATATCGGCGTTGTAGCGTTTCTTGAATTCCCTGAACAGGGTCTCGTCGCCCCACAACCAGCGGGCTTCCAGCAGCGACGTGCGAATGGTCAGGTCGTCGCGCGACAGGCGGATGGCTTCGCTGATCGAGCGGGTCGCGTGGCCGACGGTCAGGCCCAGATCCCACAACATATAAAGCATGTATTCGATGACCTGTTCGGTCCGCGGGGTGCGCTTGTAGGCGAGCAGGAACATCAGATCGATATCGGAATACGGGGCCAGTTCGCCGCGCCCGTAGCCACCGGTGGCGACGATGGAGATTTGCTCGCCCGTGGTCGGGTTGGCGACCGGATAAACATGTTCGACGGTCAGGTCGTAGAGTACCCGGATCAACTGATCGATCAGGAAGGATTGCAGCTTGATAACTTTCGCCCCCCTGACCGCGTGGTGCTCGAACCGCTGGCGAATTTCCCTGTTTCCGCTCGCCAGCGCCTGCTTGAACAGGGCCAGCACATCGCCCCGATTGTCAGACGTAATGCCCGACCAGTCAGCCAGTTCGGTCAGTTTGGCGACCAGGCCCCGGCGATCGATGATATCGCGCTGGCGGGAAATTTTATTCATCCGCCGCCAGGCCTTTCAGACGGTACAGAATTTCAAGCGCGTCCCTGGGGCTGAGCTCGTCCGGCCGCACATCGGCGATGGCCGTTTCCAGGGGCGTCGGGCCCAAATCGACCGGGGCTTGTTGCACGGTCGCCTGGAACAGGGGCAGGTCGTCGGCCAGCTTGCTGACATTGGAAGAATGATCGCCCTGGCCGAGGCCCCTGAGGATTTCCTCGGCCCGGTTGACCACGGCAGCGGGCAGGCCCGCCAACTGGCCGACGTGGATGCCGTAGGACCGGTCCGCCGCGCCCTCGCCCACTTCGTGCAGGAAAATCACGTCACCCTGCCATTCCCTGACCTTCATGGTGTGACAGGCGAGGCCATCTAAGCGCGCGGTCAGTGTGGTCAGTTCATGATAATGGGTGGCGAACAAACTGCGGCTGCCGTTGACATCGTGCAGATGTTCGATCACCGCCCAGGCGATGGACAGGCCATCAAACGTCGCCGTGCCGCGTCCGATTTCATCGAGGATGACCAGCGAGCGTGGCCCCGCCTGATTAAGGATAGCCGCCGTTTCAACCATTTCGACCATGAACGTGGAGCGCCCCCGGGCCAGATCATCGGCCGCGCCGACCCTGGAAAAGAGCCTGTCTACGGCGCCTAAGCGGGCGCTGTCGGCGGGCACGTAACAGCCCATCTGGGCCAGCACCACGATCAGCGCGTTTTGCCGCAAGAACGTGCTTTTTCCGGCCATGTTGGGGCCGGTCAGCAGCCACAGGCGACCGGACGTTTCCGTTCCCAGCGCGCAATCGTTGCCCATGAAAGCCGGTTCGTTACGCAGGGTCAGGGCCGCTTCGACCACCGG
>CBFDVE010000255.1:0-4332 GCA_965613205.1 uncultured Rhodospirillaceae bacterium | reverse complement strand
CCCTTTTGGGATATGATGTAAAAATTTACGAAGCAAACGAAATACCAGGAGGATTAAATACCTGGGGAATCGCTCCGTATAAATTAAGACGAGCCGACAGTTTGAAAGAAGTGGAATATATTTTTGGCGTAGTGATGTGCTTAAGAAAATTTTTCGGATAAACTCCCATGCCTCTTTTTCTTTTCCGACTAAAAGCTTTGTGAGCATCAGCACCTGCGAAGAATGTACGCGTGCCTCGACACTTTCCAAGGGATAGTCAAAATTGCTGGCACACCAACGAATCTTTTGCAGCATTGATATTTCATTGCTGATATGCCCTATCATAAATAGGAAATTGCGTTCGTTTTCTGGTATCGCCGCTAGCTTATCTATTCCGATATGAAGTTGGTATATTGATACTTTATCGTCCAAAGTTTTGTGCCTTTAGATTAAGTTATTTGGGTGCGCGGTATCGTAACATGTGAATTCTGCAAACATTGCTTTGATCCGAAAGAGTTTGTCTCCTATCTGCCTATTATATAGCGCGGGGGGCTGTGCCAAACGAAAGCTAGTGGTATAAGCAGCATTCCTGCTAGAACGCGTGGCTACCATTTTGGCATCGCAACTGGTTGCTCCAATATACAAAGAGGATTCGCATGAGTTTCCGGTTTCGATAAAATTGCACGTCGCCAATAGGCGCTAAAAAAGTCAATGAAAACAAATAATTATACCAATGTGAAAATAAGCCATGCATAATTTCCTCGAATTCGAAAAACCGATTGCCGCCCTTGAAGGCAAGATCGAAGATTTAAGACACCTGTCGTCTGACGGCGAAGTCAATATCGCCGAAGAGATCAGCAAGCTTCAGGGCAAGGTCGACAAGCAATTACGGCAAACCTACGCCGGCCTGAATGCCTGGCAGAAAACCCAGGTCGCCCGCCATCCGGACCGGCCCCATGCGCTCGATTACATCGACGCCATGATCGAAGAATTTACCCCCCTTGCGGGTGATCGGACGTTCGCCGAAGACAAGGCCATTGTCGGCGGCCTCGGACGTTTCCGGGGGTCATCCGTGGTCGTTATCGGCAACGAAAAAGGATCGGATACGGAAACCCGGGTCGAGCGTAATTTCGGTATGGCCCGGCCCGAAGGATACCGCAAGGCGATCCGCCTGATGGACCTGGCCGACCGCTTCAAGTTGCCGGTGATCATGCTGATCGACACCACCGGGGCCTATCCCGGTGTTGACGCCGAAGCCCGTGGCCAGGCCGAAGCCATCGCCCGGTCGATTGAAAAATCTTTCAAGTTAAAGGTGCCCATTGTCGCCGTCGTTATCGGCGAAGGGGGGTCCGGCGGGGCCATGGCCCTGGCCGCCGCCAATACGGTGCTGATGCTGGAACACGCCATATTTTCGGTGATCTCGCCGGAAGGCTGCGCCTCTATCCTGTGGCGCAGCAACGAACAAAACAAAGAAGCCGCCGAGGCCCTCAAGCTGACCGCCCAGGACCTGCACAAATTGGGCGTCATCGACGACATTATCGCCGAACCTCTGGGCGGGGCTCACCGCAGCCCGGCGGCGACCATGACATCGGTCTCCGATGCGCTCGATGCCGCCCTGAAAGATCTGGCCGGTGTCGATGGCGGCGTCTTGAAAAGCCGACGACGGGAAAGATTCCTGGCTATTGGTGTGCCGGGATAGAGCTGGAGAAATTAAGGTTTGCGTTCGATGTTCAGGCCCGCGCCTGTCGGCAATTGGGCTCGGCCTTTACCGGCCAGTTGTGCGACAAGTTTGCCGCGCACCTGATGCCGGGTGGCCGGGTGGACTTCCACGGCCGTTGGGTCAACTGGACGGGCTGGTAACTTTCGCCACCGGGACGTTGTCTTCTTCTTCGATGGCGGCGGTCCAGCCGAAATCATTGAAAATGGTATAGATCACCGGCACGATAAACAGCACCAGCACGGTTGAAACGGTCATCCCGAAGGTCAGGCTGGTGACCAGGGGTTTGAGAATCTGAGCCTGCAAGCTGGTTTCCGCCATCAGCGGCAACAGGCCGGCAATCGTTGTCAGGGATGTCAGCATAACGGCGCGAAAGCGGCCGCGGCTGGCCATGCGGGCGGCCTCGATCGGCGAGGCCCCTTCGCGCCGCCGCAGTTTGATGAAATGAACCAGCAGGATCGAATCGTTGACAATGACTCCGGCCAGGGAGGCGAACCCGATGACGCTCGGCATGGACAAATCAAAGCCGAGAAGATAATGACCCCAGATAACCCCGATCAGCCCCATGGGGATGATCGACATGACAATCAGCGGTTCCACATAGCTGCGAAATAAAAAACTCAGGAGCAAAAACACACCCAACAATCCGAGTCCAAATCCCTGACCGACCGAGCGGCCTGTCGTCGAACCTTCTTTCGCCTGGCCGGAATAGGAAATTGTCAGGTCGGGATAGCGGGCCAGGAAATCCGGCAGGAATCGCTTAGCCGTATCGCCGATAATCTGCGCCGAATTGGCCACGGCGGTATCGATATTGCCCTGAATGGTGACCGTGCGGCGGCCGTCAACGCGGGCGATACGGGCCCAGCCCCGGCCCTGTTCCAGATCGGCCACGGCACCGAGAGGAATTTGCCGGCCATCGGCGGCGGTAACGGTGAAATATTCCAGATCGGCCAGGCTGTCCCGATCATCGGCCAGCAGGCGGATATCGACCTCCAGGGATTCCGGACCGACCTGAAATTCGTCCGCCGTTTTGCCGAAAAAGGCGGCGCGTAACTGACCGGCGATCTCCGCGGCGGTCATGCCAAGGGCCATCGCTCCATCGCTCAGGCGCAGGCGGATTTCCGGCTTGCCGGGGCGCAGATCGTCGCTCAGATTGCGCACCCCCTGGTAGGCCCCCAGCCATTGTTGCAATTCCAGGGACGCCGACTTGAGCCTGTCCAGATCATTGCCGTGCAGACGAATATCGATGGCCCGACCGGCGGGTCCGAGCTGGAATTCGACAAAATTGATGGTAATGATATCGGCCAGATCACCGGTTTCGGCGCGCCACATGTTGAGGATGTCATTGAGCACGGTATTGCGCACCTGGGCGTCCAGCAAATCGACAGACACGGTCGCCACATGGGGGCCGTTTTCGTAGGAATCGATGTTTGAGCCAAACCGGATGTTGACGTTTTCGATCAATGCCTGGCCACCGGGTTGCAGCGGGCTAAGTTTCTGGTTGATCCGTTCCAGGGCCTGGGTAACCTGGGCGACAACGGTTTCCGTGCGGGCCAGCGGTGTGCCCTGGGGCAGCAATATCCGGGCCTGGATGACGTTACCGTCGATGGCCGGGAAGACCCTGAATTTAAGCCCGCCACCGGCGACCAGGGCGACCGACCCCATCAGCATGGCAATGGCCAGGCCCAGGCTCAGATAACGCCATTCGATGGCCAGATCGACGCCCCGGCCAACGATGTTCTGGCGGACCCATTCCAGTTTGGCTTCGAACCCGGAGCGAAAGCGCGAGGCGCCTTTGCGCAGGTCACCCTTGCGGGCGTGGGCCAGATGGTGCGGCAAAATCAAAAAAGCCTCAACCAGAGACACGCTTAACGTGGCGATCAGGATTATCGGCAACACTTTCATGATGCTGCCGATGTGCCCTTTCAGGAACATCAGCGAACCAAACACCAGCACCGTTGTCAGGTAGGACGCCAGCACCCCCGGCGCGACCTGTTTGGTGCCGGTAATGGCGGCCTCGACGATCGATTCACCCTTGGCCACATGGGTGGCGATATTTTCGGCCAGCACAATGGCGTCGTCCATCAACAGGCCGACCGCGATCAGCAATCCGACCATGGAGATCATGTCGAACGACAGGCCCAACAGGGACATCACGAAAATGGTACCGAGAAACGATACCGGCAGGCCCATGGCGATCCAGAAGGAAAAGCGAAAACTGAAAAACAGCCACATGGTCAGAAACACCAACACCAGGCCCTGAAGGCCGTTGCCGAGCAGCATGTCGAGCCGGTCGCGGACAATGGAGGAGATGTTCTGGGTCAATTCGAAGCGCACGCCAGGCGGCGCAATCTGTCTTTGTCTATCGACAAAATCAGAAACCACATCGACCACATCTAGGGTATCTTCATCGCTGTTCTTGGTGATTTCCAGCAGCGCCGCCCGCTCACCATTGAAGATGATCTTGTCTTCCGCCAGTTCGAACCGGTCGGTAATGGTGGCGATGTCGCCGAGGCGAATTTCCGATCCGCTTTTGCCGGAGACCACGACCAGGCTGGCAAATGTCCGGGTCGATCGCCGTTCGTCGGTGAACCGGATCAGCACGTCGCTGGTTGCGGTTTCAATGGCACCGGCGG
>CBFDVE010000254.1:0-4411 GCA_965613205.1 uncultured Rhodospirillaceae bacterium | reverse complement strand
AGGAAGTGATCAATCATGAGATTACTGGGACTGGATCCGGGCTTGCGACACACTGGCTGGGGGGTCATCGAAAGCGATGGCCATCATCTGAGCCATATCGCCAACGGGGTCATATCGGTCGATGTTAAATTGTCCCTGGCGGAGCGCTTAGCCAAACTGCATCAAGGTTTGGTCCAGGTCGTTGACCGCTACCAGCCGATGGAGGCGGCGGTCGAGGAAACGTTCGTTAACCGCAATCCAAACTCGACTTTGAAACTGGGCCAGGCCCGGGGCATTGCCCTGCTGGTGCCGGCCCAGACCGGCATACCGGTCGCCGAATACACCCCTAACATGGTCAAGAAAGCGGTGGTCGGGGCTGGCCATGCGGCGAAGGAACAAATTGCCATGATGGTATCGACCCTGCTGCCCGGCGTTGCCCTGGCCGGAACCGATGCCGCCGATGCCCTGGCCGTGGCCATCTGCCACGCCCACCATCGCCAGAGCGCGGCGATCCTCAAGGCGGTGAGCGGGTGATCGCCAAACTGACCGGGGTGATCGATAGCACCGGCGATGGCTGGGCGGTGATTGATGTCTCCGGGGTCGGCTATCTGGTGTTCTGCTCGACCCGCACTCTCGATGGATTGATGCCGGGCCACGAGACCTCGCTGGTGATCGAGACCCATGTGCGGGAAGACCATATTCATTTGTACGGGTTCATGGATGCCATCGAACGGGACTGGTTCAAACTGCTGACCACGGTACAGGGGGTTGGGGCGAAAGTGGGGCTGGCCATTCTGTCGACCCTCAGCGGCGATCAACTGGTTCAGGCGATTGCCGCCGCCGACAAGGCGATGATCGCCAGGTCCCCCGGCGTCGGGCCCAAGCTGGCCGTTCGTTTGCTAACGGAATTGAAAGACAAAGTGGCGACAATCGCGCTCGGCCCGGTGGCCATGGCGGGCGCCGAAACCGCACCGGGCGAAACGTCCGAAGTGATCAGGGAGGCCGCCTCGGCCCTGGCCAACCTGGGCTATTCGCCATCGGATGCCCTGGCCGCCGTGTCGCGGGCGTCGGTGGCGGCGGCCACGACGGATGGTATGGATCTGGCCGATCTGATCCGGGCCGGACTGACGGAATTGATGCCGGGTAATATAGCCCATGGGAATAAGGGATAATGAGCGAACAACGCGTGCTGACCCCGCAGGATGATGGTGACGATAGCGCTGAGCCCGGATTGCGCCCGCGTTCGTTGGATGATTTTGTCGGCCAGCGGCAGGTGCGCGATAATTTGTCCGTCTTCGTCAAGGCCGCCCGGTCCCGTGGCGAGGCCATGGACCACGTGCTGTTTTACGGCCCACCGGGGCTGGGCAAAACGACCCTGGCGCAAATTGCCGCCAACGAACTGGGGGTCGGCTTTCGCGCCACGTCGGGACCGGTGATCGCCAAGGCCGGGGACCTGGCTGCCATCCTGACCAATCTGCAACCCCGCGATGTTTTGTTTATCGACGAAATTCATCGCCTTAGTCCGATTGTCGAAGAAATACTTTATCCGGCGATGGAAGATTTCCAGCTCGATCTGATCATCGGCGACGGTCCGGCGGCCCGCTCCGTGCGCATTGATCTGCCCAAATTCACCCTGATCGGTGCCACCACCCGGTCGGGTCTGTTGACCACACCCTTGCGGGAACGCTTCGGGATTCCCTTGCGTGTAGTGTTCTACGATGCCAACGAACTGCAAAGCATTGTGGTCCGTGGGGCCCGCTTGCTGGGCCTGGCGATTACCGCCGATGGGGCCGCTGAAATCGCCAAACGGGCGCGCGGCACGCCCCGTGTCGCCGGTCGGCTGCTGCGCCGGGTGCGGGATTTTGCCCTGATCGATAAAGCTGCGGAAGTGACCAAAGAGATCGCCGATGCCGCGCTTAACCGGTTAGAGGTCGATGCCGCTGGCCTGGACGCCATGGATCGGCGCTATCTGTTATGCATTGCCGAAAACTACGGCGGCGGCCCGGTCGGAGTGGAAACCATGGCCGCCGCCCTGTCCGAACAGCGCGACACCATCGAAGAAGTGATCGAACCCTATCTGATCCAGCGCGGCCTGCTGATGCGCACGCCACGGGGCCGGGCGCTAACGTCGAAAGCCTATGGCCATCTGGGATTGAACGAGCCGAGCCGTTCGGCCCAACTGGAGCTGGTGGCGGAGGCCCTTGATGATTAAGTCCGAGGCCGCCCACATTTTACCGTTGCGGGTCTATTACGAAGATACCGACGCCGGCGGTATTGTTTACTACGCCAATTATCTGAATTTTGCCGAGCGGGGCCGAAGCGAATTGATGCGGGACCTGGGCATCGACAGCCAAAGCCTGATCGCCGATCACGGGGTTCAGCTTGTGGTGCGCAATTGCCACATCGATTTCTTCAAGCCGGCCGTGCTGGACGATCAGATCGAAGTCCATACCCGTGTGGTTAAAGTCGGCGGCGCGTCCATGCGGGGCGACCAGCGGGTCATGCGGGGGACTGAAGAACTGGTCCGCATCGATATCCTGATCGCCTGTTATGGCCGCGATGGCAAAACCGCCCGAATGCCCGGCCGATTGCGCTCGAAACTTCAAGAACTCATAACAGAAGAGTAGACAATGGAAAATTCAGTCATTGATGCAGTCACGCTCGGGGGGTCCGTGGCCGATATGGATTTTTCCATCTGGGCGCTGTTTTTGCGGGCCGACCTGATCGTCAAGGCGGTCATTGTGCTGCTGGTCCTGGCCTCGATCTGGTGTTGGGCGATCATTGTCGAAAAACTCATATCCCTGCGCAAACTCAATGCCGGGGCGGCCGAATTCGAGCAGTCCTTCTGGTCGGGAATTTCCCTTGACGATCTGTATAGTCGCACCGGAACGCAACCGTCCGATCCCATGACGGCAGTGTTTATCGCCGCCATGCGGGAATGGAAACGATCGGTTGAGCGGGGTGGTAACGGCGATCATATCGCCCGCGTGGGTTTAAGCGAACGGGTCGACCGGGTCATGCAGATAACGCTGGCGCGGGAAATGAATTTTGTCGAACGCTATATGACCTTCCTGGCGACGACCGGATCGACGGCCCCGTTTGTCGGCCTGTTCGGCACCGTGTGGGGTATCATGAACAGTTTTCAGTCCATCGCCATTTCCAAAAACACGTCCCTGGCGGTGGTCGCGCCGGGCATTGCCGAGGCCCTGTTCGCCACGGCGCTGGGTTTGCTGGCCGCCATTCCCGCCGTCGTCGCCTACAACAAACTAAGCCGCGATATCGATAAATACGCCGGTCGACTGGACAGTTTTGCCGGCGAATTTTCGGCCATCCTGTCGCGCCAACTGGACGAACGCCCTCAGGCTCAAGATCAGGCTCAAGAACAGGGGCAGTTCTAGCCATGGCCTCTTTGCAACAACGGGGATCGGCCCGCTCGTTCCTGGCGGGCCGCAATCGCCACCGACCGATGAGCGAGATCAACGTCACCCCGATGGTCGATGTGATGCTGGTGTTGCTGATTGTGTTCATGGTCACGGCCCCGTTGCTGACCGTTGGGGTGACCGTTGATCTGCCGAAAACCAGGGCTTCAACCATCGCCGGTGAAGACGAACCCCTGGCCATATCCATTGATGATCAGGGCCGGGTATTTTTGCAGGATACGGAAATGCAGATCGACGGCCTGGTGCCGCGCCTGATGGCGATCACCGGCAATAATGCCGATGTGCGCATATTCGTGCGCGGCGACAAAAGCGTCGATTACGGCCGAGTCATGGAAGTCATCGGCACCGTCAACGCCGCCGGGTTCCGCAAGGTGGCGCTGATCACCGAACGGCTGGCGCGTAAAAAGAAAGGGACAAAATAGGACCATGCGTGGTGGTTTTGCGATCTCTGTTTTGTTGCACGGGCTGGTCATCGCCCTGGGCTACTTCGGCCTGCCCCTGATCAACCGGGATATCATGATGGAAGCCCCGGTGATGGTGGAAATCGTCATGGTTTCTGATCTCACCAACGCCCCGGCCCCGGAGGTCAGGAAAAAGCCGAAAGAACCAGCGAACGAAAAAGTCGAGGCACCGAAACCGGAACCGAAGCCCGAACCGCCCAGGCATCAGGCCAAGGCCGAACCGACACCGCCGCCGCCCCCGGCCCCCGAACCGGAACCGGAGGTTGCCGTCGTCACCCCGACACCGGAACCAAAACCGAAAGCCAAGGTAAAACCCAAGCCGCAACCAAAGCCTAAGCCCAAGGCCCCGGAAAAGGTGAAAAGCTCGAAGGTATTGACCAAGGTCCGGCCCAGGAAAAAACCGAAACCGCCGAAACCGATCGACGCTTTCGCCTCGGTGCTAAAAACGGTGGCGCGACTGAGCGTTCAGCAGGAAACGAAAAAAAAGAAAACCAGGGAAAAGGCGGAAGAATCTTTTGACCAGTTGATCGC
>CBFDVE010000253.1:0-4416 GCA_965613205.1 uncultured Rhodospirillaceae bacterium | reverse complement strand
CGCTCGGGCTGCAGCGCGAGTTCGGCTCCCGGCGGTGCTTCAACTCCCCGCTGGCGGAAGCGGCCATCGTCGGGCGGGCCACGGGTATGGCCACGCGCGGTATGAAGCCGGTGGCCGAGATCCAGTTCTTCGACTACATCTGGCCGGCCATGCAACAGATCAAGAGTGAGGCGGCGACGATCCGGTGGCGGCGCTGGAAGCCATCGTTCCCGGCGACCTGCAAGCCCTCGGCGACGGCCAGATTCGCTACACAATGTTGACCAACGAACAAGGCGGCATCCTTGACGACCTGATGGTAACGCGCCGCGGCGATCATCTTTTCCTGATCGTCAACGCCGCCTGCAAGGACGCCGACTTCGCCCATATCGGGGCCAACTTGAGCAAGGGTAACCGGTTGGAACTAATGCCTGAGCGCGGCCTGCTGGCCCTGCAAGGACCTGAAGCCGCCGACGCCCTGGGCCGCCTGGCCCCGGCGGCGCGTCATCTGGATTTCATGACCTCAGACACCCTGCACATCGGCGACATTCCGGCCATTGTCTCGCGCTCGGGCTACAGCGGCGAAGACGGCTATGAAATTTCCGTCGAGGCAGACCGCAGCGAAGAACTGGCCCGCATGTTGCTCGATCAGCCGGAAGTGAAACCGGTTGGCCTGGGGGCCCGGGATTCCCTGCGCCTGGAAGCGGGCCTGTGTCTGTACGGGGCCGACATCGACAGCACAACCACACCGGTCGAGGCCGGATTGCTGTGGTCCATATCAAAACGCCGCCGGGCCGACGGCGGCTATCCGGGGGCCAGTGTCATTTCCGGCCAGATAGAAAACGGTGTTAGCCGCAAGCGGGTCGGCATCCGCCCCGACGGCAAGGCTCCGGCCCGCGCCCATACAGAGATTATGGATATGGAGGGATCGGTCATTGGCGAGATCACCAGCGGCGGCTTCGGGCCGACCGTCGGCGGCCCGGTCGCCATGGGCTACGTGAGCACCGAACATGCCAGGGCCGACACCGGGATTTATCTTTCCGTGCGCGGTAAGTCCCTGCCCGCCCGCGTCGCCCGACTGCCCTTTACCCCACACCGCTATATCAAAAGCTGAACGAAACAAAGGATTTATACAATGGCTGTTAAATACACCCAGGAACACGAATGGATCACGACGGAAGGCGATATCGCCACCATCGGAATTTCCAAATACGCCCAGAAACAACTGGGCGACGTGGTTTTTGTCGAAGTGCCCGATGCGGGCAAGACCCTGGCCAAGGGCGACGAAGCCGCCGTGGTCGAATCGGTCAAGGCGGCCAGCGAAATCTATTCACCGCTCAGTGGCCAGGTTACCGAAGGCAACGGCGTGCTGGAAGACCAACCGGCGACCATCAACGGCTCGCCCGAAGGGGACGGCTGGATCTATAAAATAACCATCGGTGACGCTTCCGAACTGGACAGCATGATGGATGCCACGGCGTATGCCGATTACGTCGCCGGTCTGGAATAGGATCTGCAAACAATGCGTTATTTGCCGCTGACCGATGACGATCGGGCCCATATGCTGGCCGTGGTCGGGGCCGGGGAAATTGCCGACCTGTACGCCGATGTACCGCCCGAGGCCTTGCTGAGCGACTTTATCGATCTGCCTTCTCACCAGGGCGAGATGGAGGTTGAACGGGCGATATCTGCGATGGCGGCAAAGAACCTGAATGCCGCTCAAGTGCCCTCGTTCCTGGGGGGCGGGGCCTATCGCCATCATGTTCCGGCGACCGTTGATGCGATGATCCAGCGCGGAGAATTCCTCACCGCCTATACCCCCTATCAGCCGGAAATTTCCCAGGGCACCTTGCAATATCTGTTCGAATTCCAGACCCAGGTGGCGCTGATCACCGATATGGAAGTGGCCAATGCCTCCATGTACGACGGGGCCACGGCGACCGCCGAGGCGGTGCTGATGGCCGGGCGCATCACCAAGCGGCAGAAAGCCATTTTGTCGGGTGGCCTGCATCCCCACTACCGGGATACCACAATGACCATCGCCGGACTGCATCGCATGGAACTGGACAGCGCCGCCACCGACTGGCAGGGCGATGAAAACCTGATCGCCCTGATCGATGACAAGACGGCCTGCGTGGTGGTTCAGAATCCGGCATTCTTCGGCCATGTGCGCGACCTTTCCCCCCTGGCCGATGCCTGTCACAACGCCGGAGCCTTGTTGATCGTCGTCGTTACCGAAATCATATCGCTCGGCGCGATCACCGCACCGGGCACCATGGGGGCCGACATTGTTGCCGCCGAAGGACAATCTATCGGCAACGCCCTGAACTACGGCGGCCCGACTGTCGGTCTGCTGGCCGTGCGGCAGAAACACCTGCGCCAGATGCCGGGGCGGGTTTGTGGCGAAACCATGGATACGGATGGCAAGCGCGGCTACGTGCTGACCCTGTCGACGCGCGAGCAGCACATTCGCCGGGAAAAGGCGACCAGCAACATCTGCACCGAGATGCCGAGATGGCCCTCAATCATGCCAAGGCCGGTACCCTGGCCGATAAACTGGAGGCCGTTGGGGGTGTCGATGTGCTCAATGAGACTTTTTTCAACGAATTCACCATCCGCCTGAACCGGCCCGCCAGCCAGGTTATCGATGATCTGGCAGACAAAGGCGTGCTCGGCGGCATTCCGGTTTCAAGGCTGTATGACGATCCGGACGAACTGCAAAACCTGGCCTTGGTGGCGGCCACGGAATGCACCACGGAAGACGACATGGACGCCCTGGTGGCTGGTCTGCGGGAGGTCTTGTGATGACCGAAGACATCAAGACGATCTCCGGCAACCGGGGTTTGCAACTGGATGAGCCGTTGATTTTCGAACAAGGCCGGGCCGGTCGCTGCGGCGTCGATTTAGCTGAAATCACCGGGACAAAGAATCGCCTGGGCGGCACCGACCGGACCGCTCCCATCGGCCTGCCAGACCTGTCGGAACCGCAAACCGTGCGCCACTACACCCGCATCAGCCAAAAAAATTACGGCATCGATGCAGGTTTTTACCCGCTCGGGTCCTGCACCATGAAACACAACCCCAGGGTCAACGAAAAACTGGCCCGCCTGCCCGGTTTCGCCGCCCTGCACCCCTTGCAGCCCCTGTCCACGGTACAGGGTGCGCTGGAACTGATCGACACTTGTGCCACCTGGTTGAAAACCATTTCCGGAATGCCCGCCATCGCCATGTCACCGGCGGCGGGGGCCCAGGGCGAGTTGTGCGGCATGATGGCCATTCGCGCCGCCCTGACCGACCGGGGCGATGCGCGTAAACGAGTATTGGTGCCGGAATCCGCCCACGGCACCAACCCGGCGACGGCGGTGGCCTGTGGTTACGCGGTCGACTCGATCCCCGCCAACGAACGCGGCCGGGTCGATTTCGATGCCTTCATGGAAAAGCTGGACGGCGACGTGGCGGCAATCATGCTGACCAATCCCAATACCTGCGGGTTGTTCGAAAACGACATTATCCGCATTGCCGATGCCATTCACGATGCCGGTGCCTTTTTCTACTGCGACGGGGCCAACCTGAACGCCATCATGGGCAATGTGCGGCCCGGTGACCTGGGCGTCGACTGTATGCACATCAACCTGCACAAGACCTTTTCGACCCCTCATGGCGGCGGCGGACCGGGGGCCGGGCCGGTGGTTCTGAGCGAGCCGCTGGCGGCCTACGCGCCGCTGCCCTTTGTCGTTCACGGCGAAAACGGCTTCGACCTGGTCGAACACCAACAGGGGGCGGGCGCAAAATCTTTCGGGCGACTGAAAGGTTTCCACGGCCAGATGGGCATGTTCATTCGCGCCCTCGCCTTCATGATGAGCCATGGCTCTGACGGCCTGGCCCAGGCCAGCGCGGACGCGGTTCTCAATGCCAACTACCTGTTGGCCGAACTGAAAGACACGCTGAGCCCGTCTTTTGAAGGTCCGTGTATGCACGAATGCCTGTTTGATGACAGTTTTCTAAAAGATACCGGTGTCTCGACGCTCGATTTCGCCAAGGCCATGATCGATGAAGGTTTTCACCCCATGACCATGTATTTCCCCCTGGTCGTGCACGGGGCGCTGTTGATGGAGCCGACGGAATCCGAAAGCAAGGAGACCCTGGATCAATACATTGCCACCCTGAAGGGTCTGACGGCCATGGCCAGGGCGGGCAATACGGAACACTTCCAGCAAGCCCCCCGTCTGACCCCGTGGCGGCGGCTCGACGAAACCACGGCGGCCCGCCACCCGGTGCTGCGCTGGCAACCTGCTAAAAAAGAGGCCAAGGCGGCGGAATAGAAGAGTTCTCCTACAGGTATTTGTATTTCGGGGACAGTATACTTAATTCAGATATTTGGGAATTAAGTATACTGTCCCCGAAATACCGAAATATGCGCCCGAGGATGACAATGGCCGT
>CBFDVE010000252.1:0-4453 GCA_965613205.1 uncultured Rhodospirillaceae bacterium | reverse complement strand
TCGGCGGCGATGGCACGGGCCAATTCCGGGAATACCTGACCAAAGACCAGGTCCGATAAATTCGTCGCCACGCGCTGTTCATAGAATTTACCTTCTTCAAGCGCACGCTGGTGGAAAGTGCGCGGATCGACCGCCGCTGGCAGAAAGGCATCACACCGAAAAACCAACGCGAATACTTTCAGCCAATGATGGCGCTGACTGTCGTCCAGTGCCAAAAGATCATCGTCGTGATCGGTAAGGCCAAGCACCACCGCTAAATCAATTTCGCAAAACTGCTCGGCGACGGACCGCGCTCCTTGGTAATACAGTCGCCATTTTGAGCCGTTGGTCAAAATACCCCAACGCAGCTTGCCCGACGTTACGTCATCCACCCGCCGAAGGTAGCGCAGCATTTGCGTCGATGGCGTACTCTCTTCATCCCGTCGACCGGAGCGGCGATCAAGAGGGCGGAGCCACCGCTTTGATTCGACCACAACCAAACCGAATTCATAACGCTTCCATTCATCGCCGAAGCCGTTGGCGTGATCTTTGACGACATCATCGGCGAACATCAGGCCATCGGGCACATCGTCGCGGCCGCGCGGTGAAAGGTTTTGCTGCCTTAAGTTGGCGTTCCAGCCAAGTTGCGCCAATACCGGCCAGATCAAATCATCTTCGGTCTGGCTTTCATTGGGTGTCTGGTCTGTTGGGAAGCGATCAAATATCGCGCCAAGCCGGTTTTCAAAACCGGCGATATATTGATCATCAAGAGCGTTCCAGTCATCAAGACCGACTATCGACTCTTGCAAAAAATCAAAGGAAAAAAGGCTGCCTTGAAACACACCGCTCATGGGTGCAATCGTAACCGCCAGCCTCGGCTATGGAAACAGCGAATTTTCCGATTTTTGCTAAAAATATTCTATCGGGACTACGGCTATCTTGTTAGCAGCAACCGGCACCTTGCTGAATCGGTGGACAGGCGACGGAGCCGAACGAGCAGTATACGCAGCAGTCGCCCGAGTTGGCTTTCAGCACTTCGCCACAGCCTTCGCAGTCATAGAAAAACTGACAGGCATCCGTCGGCATCTGCTCGGTCTGCTGATGCCCGCAATGGGGGCAGCGGCAAAATGCAGCACGACGACGCCAGCACGCCGCCAAGCAACGCACCCATGCCGCTGGCCCGTTCGGGAGCCTTGCCACCCTCGGTCGTCTCGACCGCAGGGTTGGCCTCCGCGATTAACTCACTCGCCATGAATTATTCTCCTTGTCGTATTTGGTCATTGGGCACATCATAAAACCTGTAGTGACTACAGGTACAAGGAAAAACGCCATGGCCGGATCAGCTCCTCGTGAGGTCTCGTTGAGCATTGGTGAATTGTCGCGTCGCACCGAGTGCAATATCGAAACCATCCGCTACTACGAAAAGACCGGCCTGATGCCGGACCCACCGCGCAGCCAGGGCGGTCACCGGATTTACGGGTGGGACCATTTAAGGCGACTGACCTTCATTCGCAAGGGCCGGGAACTGGGATTTTCCATGGACCAGATTCTGGGTCTGCTGGCGATGCGGGATTCCAGTCAATTGAGTTGCGGCGAAGTGGCCGTGGAAGTCGAGGCGCATCTGGTTGCCGTGCGCCAACGCCTGAACGCGCTCAAACGTATGGAGCGCACTTTGAGCGCCACTCTGGCCCAATGCCATCGCGGCGATCAGCCCGATTGCCCGATCATCGACGTTTTGCAAAGCACGGCGGCGTGAGCAGCACCGCCACGCCCTCGGCAAAGCCCATGCCGTTGACCCCGGCCCAGGAGAAAATGGTCATTGTCACCACGGCAGTGGTCAGCGGCATGGGCTTTGCCGATATGACTGCGGTCAATACGGCGCTGCCGATCATCCAGCTTGAACTGGCCATGGATGCCACCAGCGCCCACTGGGTGGCCGAAATCTATCTGGTCTTCGTGGCCTCGCTGATGATGATGGGCGGGGCCCTGGGCGACCGCTTTGGCCGGCGGCGAATTTTGCGATATGGCATCATCGCCTTTGCCGCCTCGTCCGTCTTGTGCGCACTATCGGATAGCGCCGCCATGCTGATTTTTGGCCGCGCCGTCCAGGGCATCGCGGCTGCCCTGGCGATGCCGTCCAGCCTGGCCTTGCTCAACGCCTGTTTCCCGCCGCAACGGCGCGGCCGGGCGGTCGGCACCTGGGCGGTCATTACTTCGCTGATGATTCCCCTGGGGCCGGTGATTGGCGGCGCGGCGGTCGATTTGCTGTCCTGGCAATGGATTTTCCTGATCAACATCCCGATTTCGGCCTTTTCCCTGTACACCCTGCGCCGGGTGCCGCCGCCGCCCTACGACCCGCCGGTCGGCGGTCGGCTGGATATTCCCGGCGTGATCGCCATCACCGGCGGCCTGGCGGCCCTGGTGCTGGGCTTGCTGGAAGGCGCACGGGGCGGCTTTAGCGATCCACTGGTGATCGCATCGCTGGTTGCCGCTGCGCTGCTGTTGCCCCTGTTTCTGATCATCGAGGCCATCAGCCAGGAGCCCATGCTGCCCCTGCATCTGTTCAGGCGTCGGGCGTTTGCCATGGCCAATTTGCAGACGGCGCTGTTTTTCGGTGGCTTTCACGGCACTATTTTCCTGTTGCCGTTTTTCCTCATACAGGTATTTGGCTATTCGGCCTTTCAGGCCGGCATCACGGCCCTGCCTATTTCGGCGGCGATCATCATATTGTCGCGACCGGTGGGGCGGTTCATGGACAAATACGGCCCCGGCCCCCTGCTTGCGGTGGCCCCGTTTCTGGTCGCCGCCGGAATATTTTTGCTGGCCCGGAGCCCCGCTCAAGGAACCTATCTGGGCGATATTTTGCCGGCCATCCTGTTGTTCGCCTGCGGCATCGGGTTGTACATCGTGCCGATCACCACGGTCGCCATGAACGCCGCCGGAGAAGGGCGCAGTGGGCTGGCCTCGGGGGTCAACAATTCCATCGCCCGCATCGCCGGACTGATCGCCATCGCCTTGCTGGGAATTTTGCTCAGCACTGGATTTTCCGGCACCCTGATCCCCGGCCTGAACGAGTTGGGCCTGGACGACAGCCAGATGGGCCTGGCCCTGGGTCAGATCAAACGACTGGGCGCCATGGCCCCGCCGGAGAGTCTGTCCGCGCCCCAGGCCGAGGCCTTCCGCCTGCTGGTCCGGCAAGCTTTCGCCGCCGGTTTCAGAGACGCCATCACGGTCGCCGCCGCAGTTATGGGCTTGGCCGGGATTGTCGGTGTATTGACCTTGCGCAAGATCGCCGCGACCCCGGAGGAATAATTACAATATCCGCGCCAGCTTGCGGGCTTCGTAGATGGCCATGGACGCGGTGCGGGCGGCGAGCGCATCGCCCAGGCTATGAATTTCAAGGCCGCTGTCCTGCAACTGGGTCAACAAATGATCTTCCGGTGTATTGGTGCAGGCCAGGACCAGGCTGTCGAAGTCGCGCTGTTCTTCGTCCCCCGTATACAGATTGACCAGGGTCGCGGTGTTTCCCTGCCAGGATTTCAAACCCGTCGAGACCACGGTCTCGACCCCCATTTTCGAGAATTTTTGCCGCGTGGTATCGGCGGTGCAGGAATTTTCAAGCTGACCGCAGGACCTATCGGCGGCGGTCACCAGGGTCACCCTGTGCCGCTGTTCGGCCAGATGCAGCGCCGTGCCCGAGGCCGGCCACCAGCCGTTGATGTCATCCAGCAGCAACACATTACTGCCCGGCAGGACGCTGCCATCGAGCACATCGTGGGCGGTGCAGACATTGTCCTGATCGCCTCCGGGCAAGGAATCGCGCCCTGGAAAGGCCCGCATATAGCCGCTTCGGGTCGGTTGTGATCCGGTTGATAAAACCACCACATCGGCGTCCATGGCGATGATCTTTTCGGCGCTTAATTCCGTATTGAGTTTGACCAGGACCTGCAACTTTTCCAATTGCCGACCATACCAGTTGATCAGGCCGCCGATTTCGCCCCGGTTGGGTTGACCGGCGGCCAGGCGGAACTGGCCACCCAGTTCCGGGGCCCGCTCGACCAGGGTGACCCGGTGGCCACGATGGGCCGCAACCCGTGCGGTTTCGAGCCCGGCCGGACCGCCGCCGACGACCAGAACATGGCGCGGAGTCCCGGTTATGGGGTCATCGTCGCCCTGCCATTGCCATTCCCGCCCGGCCGCCGGGTTGACCAGGCAACTGAGCCAGTAATCCCGCAACCGGCGGCCAATGCAAAGCTGGTTACAGGAAATACAGGGGCGGATATCATCGGCACGATCATCGCGGGCCTTGTTGGCCAATTGAGGGTCGGCGATCTGGGCCCGCACCAGGGAGGTCAGATCGCAGACCCCGTCACTCAGCGCCTGTTCCGCATTGGTGGGTGTCTTGATCCGGGATTCCGCCGTCACCAGGGCGTGTTTGACCACGCTTTTGTAGGCCTGGGCATCGGCGACACCG
>CBFDVE010000251.1:0-4470 GCA_965613205.1 uncultured Rhodospirillaceae bacterium | reverse complement strand
GGCAAGGCTATCGGTGAAACGTTTATCCGCGTGTTCGAGGAGGTGGCGGCCGACATCGACGGTGCCCGGTTCCTCGTGCAAGGAACCCTCTATCCAGACGTCATCGAATCTGGAACCAAGGATGCGGCAAAGATCAAGTCTCATCACAACGTTGGTGGCCTTCCCGACGATATGACCTTCGAACTTATTGAGCCGCTTCGCGACCTGTTCAAGGACGAGGTGCGGGCGATTGGCGAGGAACTCGGTCTCCCCGCGGAAATCGTGCAACGTCAACCGTTCCCAGGTCCGGGCCTCGGAGTTCGTATCATCGGTGAGGTGACGAGAGAGCGGCTCGACATCTTACGCGCCGCGGACGTAATCGTCCTTGAAGAAGTTCGGCGCGCCGGGCTTTACAACGAACTGTGGCAATCGTTTGCGGTCCTGCCAGCGATTCGTTCGGTCGGCGTTCAGGGTGACGAACGCACCTATGCCTACCCGATAGTGATCCGTGCGGTCACGAGCGACGATGCAATGACCGCCGACTGGGCTCGGATCCCATTCGATGTTCTCGAACGGATGTCGTCCCGAGTCATCAACGAGGTACCTGGGATCAACCGGGTGACCTACGACATCACCTCGAAGCCGCCAGGGACCATTGAGTGGGAATAAATTAGTGGCGGGTGACGTTGTTGGGGATCTCTTCGCTCAACAGCAATTCGACCGCATGAGATACTTTCCGCCACAGGACGCGGCCTTCGTGATCGCCTTTGCGTTGCTGTTCATCGGCCTTGAGGGCGGCACCATTGAGGGCCATATCACCATATTTTTCGACCAGCAGGCTGGCGCATTTCCAGATTTCGGCGGTTGACGACATTTTTTGTTCCCGGTCAATGGCGCTTGATAATTTCCGTAATGCTGACCCCAAGCCGGTCTTCGATGACGACAATTTCGCCCTTGGCGACAAGATTACCCTCGGCGCGCAGATCGATTTCCTCGCCGACCAGTCTTTCCAGTTCGACCACGGCCCCACGACCCAGTTTGAGAATTTGGCTGATCGGCATGGTGGCGACGCCCAGGACCGCCGTCACATCGACGACGATATCATAAACCGCATCGCCGACTTCACTGCTGGAACCGCCGCCGTCACCGGTAAATTGCTCTTCGTTCTCTTCGGCCATTTCCCTACCCGATAAATCCCTGGTTTGCGCCGCAAATTGTGACACGACTAGTGCAGGCTTGTCTCTGTTGTCGTGTTCGGATCAGTCATTCCATCGACCAGCATGACCAGCCGTTTCCAGGTTCTGTAGCCATCCAGATTACCGCTGCTGAGGCGTTCACCGGCCCGCATATTGGCGATCAGGACCGCGTCCCGACCGTATTCGCGCAACAAGGAATCCGCCAGTTTATAGATATCCGCCGTGGTCAATTTCGCCTCAATGCCTCGCTTGTCCATGGATCAGTCAGCCCACACCAACCAACGCTTCTGAATTGCCCTCGCCACTGCATTTGTACCAGCGTTCCTCCTGGTCCCAGGCCCCATGCCTGGCCTCGTACCTGGTCTTATAGCGCTGAATGACCCTGTCACCGACACGGGTGTCGATCACCATCCACTCATCGATCTGATCATCAAACCTGACTTGATAGCGCATGGCGGGTTCTCCTGGGACTCTCCTGGGTAAAGCCGGTCTGTCGCATTCGGCGGCTTCGAATCGTTAATTTCGAGTCTAGTCCGGGTTTGATAACAAATAGTTACCAAACCACGGGAAAACCTCGTAAATCATTGTTTTCATTATCGATATTATGGTTCAGTCGGCCCAGTCCACAATGGGCGGCAAACTCGACCGGGGCACCGCAGGGGCGCTTTTGTTTGTATCAACCTGCCGATACCGCTATAACAGGCCGGTCCTGAAACGAAATATTAGAAGCATTCCATAGCAACAGCAGCGAGGATAAACGTGTACGTATCAGTTCGAGACAACAACGTCGATCAGGCCCTGAAAGCCCTGAAAAAGAAAATGCAGCGCGAAGGCATGTGGCGGGAAATGAAGCGCCGCCGGGCCTATGAAAAACCTTCAGAACAACGGGTTCGCAAGCGCGCCGAGGCGATCAGCCGGGCCCGCAAGCTGGAACGCAAACGGCTTCAGATCGAAGGCTTTTAGGCCGCAAGTTTCCGGCCCTTTCTTGCTCTCCTGATTGGCCCTACGCATGGCAATCACGCCGGGGCGACCCTATATTGATCTCTGTGACCCTTTCGGTTCAACCAGGGCAAGACATGCGACCATCAAGTTCATCGCCCTTAGCCACCGCCCATAGCGGTCGCTCCGGCTTTCAGATTATCGGCACCCTGCTGCCCTTCCTGTGGCCGCCGGGGGCGACGGAATTGCGCGTCCGCGTGGTCCTGGCCATGGCCCTGCTGGCCCTGGCTAAAGTGGCCACGGTGGCGGTGCCGGTAATCCTCAAATACGCCGTCGATGGCCTGACCACGCCAAGCGGTGAAATCGATGTCAAGACCGCCTTTGTTGCGGTGCCCGTGGGGCTGCTGATCGGTTATGGGGTGGTCCGTATTTTGTCCCTGTCGTTCAGGGAACTGCAAAGTGCGGTGTTTGCCAAAGTCGCCGAACGGGCGATCCGCACCGCCGGGGTGATGACCTTCCGCCACATTCACGACCTGGCCCTGCGCTTTCATCTGGACCGGCGCACGGGGGGCTTAAGCCGGGCCATCGAACGGGGCACCAAGGGCATCGAATACGTGCTGCGCATGATGTTGTTCAATATCATCCCGACGATGATCGAAATCGCCATGGTCTGCGCCCTGATGTGGGGCATGTTCAATGAATGGTTCGCCCTGGTCACCCTTGGCACCGTCGCCGCCTATATATTCTGGACCCTGGTCATTACCGAATGGCGGCTTAAGTTTCGCCGCACCATGAACGACAGCGACAGCGAAGCCCATTCCCGCGCCATCGACAGCCTGCTGAACTATGAAACGGTCAAGTATTTCGGCAACGAAAATCACGAAACCCGGCATTTCGACAAGGCCATGGAAAACTACGAGAAAGCCGCCGTGGTGTCCAAAACAACCCTGTCGATCCTCACGATCATGATCATGGCCGGTTACGGGGTCATCGGCGGAACCATGACGATCGGCGATTTCGTGCTGGTCAACACCTACATGCTGCAACTTTATCTGCCGCTCAGTTTTTTGGGCTCCAGCTACCGGGAAATCAAGCATTCCCTGATCGATATGGAACAGATGTTCTCGTTGCTCGATGAACAGGCGGAAATTATCGACCCGCCCGATGCCAAGGCCCTGGTGGTCAAGGGCGGCGAAGTTGAATTTCGCAATATTTCATTCGCCTACGACCCGGCCCGGCCGATTTTGCAGGACGTTTCGTTTAAAGTGGCGGCCGGTCATACGGTCGCCATCGTCGGTGCCAGCGGGGCCGGAAAATCGACTATATCGCGGCTGCTGTTCCGCTTTTATGACCCGGTCCAGGGCCAAATTCTGATCGATGGCCAGGAAATTCGCACTGTCAGCCAGGCCAGTTGGCGGGCCGCCATCGGCGTCGTGCCGCAAGATACGGTGCTGTTCAACGACACCATCTATTACAATATCGCCTATGGCCGACCGGACGCCAGCCGGCAAGAAATCGAACAGGCGGCGAAACTGGCCGCCATTCACGATTTCATCAACGAATTACCAAAAGGCTACCAGAGCATGGTCGGCGAGCGTGGCCTGAAACTGTCAGGCGGCGAAAAACAGCGGGTCGCCATCGCCCGTACAATCCTCAAACAGCCGGATATATTCCTGTTCGACGAGGCCACCTCGTCACTCGATTCCCATACCGAAAAAGACATCCAGGATTCCCTGCGCCAGGTTTCGACCGGGCGCACGACGCTGGTTATCGCCCACCGGCTTTCGACCGTGATTCACGCCCATGAAATTATCGTGCTGGAAGCCGGTCGCATTGCCGAGCGGGGCAATCATGGCGCACTCCTTAAATTGAACGGTCGTTACGCCGCCATGTGGGCCCGCCAGCAGGAAGCGGCACAGGCGCGAGAAATACTTGAACACGTTCAGAATGGCGAAAGACCCGTAAAACAAGAAAAAACAGGAACGGCGGCACAATAAGTCGAGTGGATTAGTGCTGGTTTATCTGTTAATTGCGTCTTAACACTCCTACAATATTCTTTCTCTCAGGAAAATTCTAATTATTGACTTGAACGATATTGTGTTCATTTCATGTTTTGGGCTTCTGGAGGGCAACTAAAATGGAAGAATGGGGAATAATGCTCCTGGTCGCCGGAGGAATTCTGGTCTTGCTTCTTGTCCTGAACATTGTTCTGACGAAGAAGAAAAAACCGAAAAAAGACACCCGATCGGCCCGTGAAAAGAACATGGACAAGATCGCAACCATAAAAGGCGTGAAATAGATTTAGCAGGGTGCTGAAAAAGTAGGTTCTGGCCCCTTTTAGGTGGGTCAGTCGTCT
>CBFDVE010000250.1:0-4481 GCA_965613205.1 uncultured Rhodospirillaceae bacterium | reverse complement strand
TGGACAACGTTACCATCAACAACATTCTGCCGGGCCCATTTGATACCGACCGGCTGCGCCAGACCCAGATCGCGGTGGCGGAAAAGACCGGTATGGATCTGGATCAGATAAATTCCGATCGAATGAAAAGTAATCCGACCGGACGCTTCGGTGATCCCGCCGAATTCGGTGATTTGTGTGCGTTTGTGTGTAGCGCCCAGGCCGGTTACATTACCGGCCAGAACTTCGTCATCGATGGTGGCGGCTATCCAGGAACATTTTGAAACATGAGAAAAGTCACCTATTTTCATGGCGGCACAGTCGCCGATTTCCTTATTCCAGATGATCGTTTCGAAGAATTTTCTGAGGGAATAGCCTGGCAAAAGGCTCATTTAGAAGACGATATCCAAAAGGCCCGCGCCGTGCTTGGGGATTTCATGATGGCCGAAACGCCGCCTGCCGTCGGCCCCGGCCATATCCTGGCCGCCTGCTACATCTGGAACTTTTTCAATACCAACCCGGATGAAGAAATGCACATCGCCGGGGACATCATCGTTATTGACCTGGAAGGCAACGGCGAACACATCGACTATTCCGCCGCCGGTGATATCGATATCGCGCCGGTGAATTAGCCTACTTGGCCGCCTGTTTCATGGTCGCCGCCAGGGTGCCGTAAACGGCGGTCCAGGCGTCTTTGGCCTCCAGGGTGAAGGCATCACCAAGACCCTGTTCCAGGGTCCACAACAGGGCCTTGCCAACGGTGTCATAATGCTCGTCGATAACCCCGTAGCCTTGGTGATTGCGACCCAGATTTTCCAACGCCGGAACCAGGGATTCCAGCCTGTCAAGTCCGGCCACTGCGGTTTTCAGCATATCCATTAGCTTGCGACCCTGTTCGACCATGTCACCCTTGAACATGGGGCGAAGGCCTGGGTCGAGCTCAAACAGCCGGTTGTAAAATAGCTCGGCTGCTTGCTCTGATATGGTGTCAACCGTAGCGTAGGTGGAACGCACAATAGCGATCTGGGCGTCGGAGAACGGCCCGGTATTGGTTGATTTCGGGGTCGGCTCCGGCGCGTTTACCGGTGCCGGATCATCATTTAGTTTTTTTTTGAGCCGTCGCCCTCGGCGCGAATTTCAATCAGGAAGTCATCGACCTGGGTGCCCAGGTGTTCGGCCTGTTGGGAAAGTTCCCGTGCCGCTTCAAGCACCTGACTGGCCGCTTCACCGGTTTCTGCCGATGCCGTGGTGACCCCGGTAATATTGCTCGTTACTTCCTGCGTTGCCGAACTTTGTTCTTCAACGGCTGAAGAAATGGTCAGGTTAATCTCGCTGATTTCGGCGATGGTTTCGGTTATGCCCTGGATCGATTTCACCGAATCCGATGTCGCCGCCTGGATCGCTCCGATCTGACCCGAGATTTCATCGGTTGCCTTGGCGGTCTGGCTGGCCAGGTTCTTCACTTCCGAAGCAACCACGGCGAAGCCTTTACCCGCTTCACCGGCTCGCGCCGCTTCGATGGTGGCGTTCAGGGCGAGTAAGTTGGTCTGCGATGCGATATCTGTAATCAGGCCGACAACCTGGCCGATCTTGTTGGCGGCTTCGGCCAATCCCTGGATCATTTCGTTGGATCGTTCTGCTTCGGCAACGGCGTTCTTGGAGATGTCGGAGGCTCGCGATACCTGTTGAGAAATTTCGTTGACCGACGAGGATAGTTGCTCCGAAGCGGCCGCCACGGCACCGGCCTGGCTGTTGGTTTCTTCCGCCGTTGCCGCCATCGATTCCGCCGTCGATTGCATTTCCGTCGAGGCCGCCGAAACCGATCCAACGACGGCACCGATGTTTGTCTCAAAATCGTCGGCCATCTTGACTTCGCGGGTAATCACCGCCCACGACAACATGGCCCCGATATAGTCACCGTTCTTGCTGTTGATGGCGTTGACCTGAAGATCAAGGGTCTCTTCACCAAGGCCGATTTTGGCGCTGTGGGGAAGATTTTTCGGGTCGACCAGGATTGATCGCTGGTGGGCCGGGTTTTTATGGAAAATATCGACGCACTGGCCGACAAGATCATCAACCTTGCACGGCAGCAGGGATTCCAACGGCCGCAAAGTATCGTAGCTGGTCTGGTTGCAATATGTGATGGTGAAGTTTTCCGGTTCCAGGAACATCACATTGATCGGCATCTGATCGAGCATCTGTTCCTGGCGATTGGTCGCTTCTTCGGCTTTTAGCTGTTCGGTAACGACGTTCCACGACAGCATGGCGCCGATGTATTCCCCTTCCTTGCCGGTGATGGCATCGACCTGAAGAGCCAATGTTTCATCCCCCAGCTTGATATTGGAACTCATCGGTAAATTTTTAGGATCGCTTAAAATTCCCCGCTGGTGCGAGGGATTCTTGTGGAAGATATCGACGCACTGGCCGACAAGATCATCAACCTTGCAGGGCAACAAATGCTCCAGTGGCCGCAGGGTTTCGGTACTGGTTTTATTAACGTAGGTGATGGTGAAATCTTGCGGCTCCAGAAACATCACATTGATCGGCATCTGATCGAGCATCTGTTCCTGGCGGTTGGTCGCTTCTTCGGCCTTGATCTTGTCGGTGACAATGCTCCAGGTCAGCATCGGGCAAATATAGGTGCCTTTATCATCGATAATGGCGGTAATCAGCAAATCCAGGGTTTCATCACCCAGTTTGATATTGCTTTGCCATGGCAGGTTGCTCGGGTCACCGAGCAATGCCCGCTGGTGGGAGGGATTTTTGTGAAAAACATCGATACAGGTACCAACGATATCTGCGGCCTCAATTGGCAACAGACTTTCGATCTCGGCCAGGGTATCTATGCTGGTCTGATTGACATAGGTAATGCGAAAATCCTTGAGGTCGCACAGCATCACGTTGACCGGCATGTTGTTAACCATCTGTTCAAACAATTTCATGTCGATGGGTGACTTTTTCAGCATTTTCCTGGGTCCCTGATGTAAATAAATTCGTTAAATATCAAGATGCATTTAGGTGGTCGCCAGTGCGGTTCAAGCAATAATACAAAAAAGTAGGGATATTCCGGCACTGAGCGGAAAAACAACTAATTGGAACAGCCATATGACAATTCGGTGCCAAGGGCGCTATATTGATAAAATGAAAAATAATGTGACACCGATTCAAGGCTCTGGGAGGCCGGGCATGGCTCCGGGCGAGAGTGTTTCCGAATCCCCGGCGGCGGCGGAGATCGACCTGACCTCGAAAAACCGGTTTATCAATCGGGAACTTTCCTGGCTGGCGTTCAATGACCGGGTGCTGGAAGAGGCCCGAAATTGCCGCCATCCGTTGCTTGAACGGCTCAGATTCCTATCCATTTCGGCGACCAACCTGGATGAATTTTTCATGGTCCGGGTGGCCGGGCTGAAAGGCCAGGTCAACGCCGGAGTGCGGTCGCAAAGCCAGGATGGCCTGAGCCCGTCCCAGCAACTCGATGCGATCCACATCGCCGCCGAAAAGCTGATCGCCGATCAACAGGTGTGCTGGCACGAAATTCTGCGGCAATTGCGGAAGCTTGGAATTTCAATGCTCAGTCAGGACGAACTTTCCATCGACGACAGGGACTGGCTGGAAGATCACTTCATGGGTCATGTGTTCCCAGTGTTGACGCCCCTGGCGCTGGACCCGGCCCACCCGTTCCCGTTCATGCCCAATCTGGGTTTTTCCCTGGTCTTGAAACTGAAACGATCGAGCGACGGGGAAGAACTCTATGGCCTGATACTGATCCCCCACATTCTTAAACGGTTTGTCCGCCTGCCCGGCGAGACAATCCGTTTTGTCGCCGTCGAAGACATCATATCGCTGTATCTGGATAAATTATTTCCCGACTATAACCTGTTGAAAAAAGGCGTTTTTCGCATTATTCGCGACAGCGTTGTCGAAATCGATGAAGAAGCCGAAGATTTAGTCCGGACCTTTGAATCGGCCCTGAAAAGGCGCCGTCGCGGATCGACTATCATGCTGTCATTCAATACGGGGATTCCGTCGGAATTGAGCGATCTGGTGGTACAAAACCTGGGCCTTGGCCCCGCCGACGTGATTTTCCAGGATGGGCTGTTGGGTTTGTCGGAAACCCGCCATCTGATCTTCGATGAACGCCCCGAACTTCAGTTCGAGCCCTTCAATGCCCGTTTTCCTGAACGAATCCGCGATTTTTCAGGCGACTGTTTCGCCGCCATCCGGGAGAAGGACTTCATCGTCCATCACCCTTACGAAAGTTTCGATGTGGTGGTGCAATTTCTGGCACAGGCGGCACAGGATCCAGAAGTTGTTGCGATCAAGCAGACGCTTTACCGGGTTGGCGATAATTCGCCGATTATCCGGGCATTGATTGACGCGGCAGAGGCCGGGAAATCGGTTACCGCGCTGGTGGAACTGAAGGCCAGATTTGACGAGGCGCAGAATATCAAATGGGCGCGCGATATGGAACGCGCCGGGGTTCAGGTGGTCTACGGCTTTAT
>CBFDVE010000249.1:0-4488 GCA_965613205.1 uncultured Rhodospirillaceae bacterium | reverse complement strand
TTATCCCTGAATCCGGGTTTTTTTAATGCCTACCGATTCCTTTTTTCCAGTTGGCTTGCCGCCGGCCGCCTGGACGCAAGGTTGCTGTCCAAGGCCCTGGCTTCGGGTGATAAAGCCTTGATTTTGGCATCTTTATCAGTCCTCACCGAGATATCATCGACGGTCATCGACAAGGTATTCCTGTCGCACAGTGCCAAGGGGATTGTGTCTCTGATCTGGTGCGCTCATTTGCCCATGCAACTGGCCGTGCAGATACAGCAGCGCATGGGCGGAATTTCTCCGGCCGAGATAATAGAGGTCGGGAAAAACGGCGAATACCCGTTTACGGACGATGAAATGAAATTCCAGATATCGTCGTTTACTTCCGGGAGCGCCTAACAAGAAATGAAAGGTTTGAAAAAATTGCTCGGCGGCTTGTTCAAGGCCGGTGAAATCCCTTATGAAAAAGCCAAGGAAATGGCTCGCCATAAAGACGTGGCGGTGCGCATGGAACTGGCCCGGCGGGAAGATCTGAAACCGGAAATACTGTATTATCTGGCCGAAGATAACGACGCCGGTGTGCGCCGGGTCATCGCCACGAATTCGACCGCGCCCCGTCATGCGGATTTATTGCTGGCCGCCGATGCCGATCAGGATGTGCGTGTCGGCCTGGCCGAAAAAATCGCCTTGTTGGCACCGGGCCTGAGCGCCGATGAACAAGATAAAATAAGGAAAATGACCTACGCGGCGCTGGAAATACTGGCCCGCGACCAGGTTACCAAGGTGCGGCAAATCATTGCCGAAACCCTGAAAGATGTGGCCGATGCCCCGGCCCAGGTGATTCGTAATCTGGCGCGGGACGCGGAACAATTGGTCTCGACCCCAATCCTGGAATTTTCACCGATTCTGACGACCGAAGACCTGCTCGAGATCATCGCCAGCGACCCGGTGCACGGGGCCCTGTTTGCCGTTTCCCGCCGCCGCAATCTGGACAGCACTATCGCCGATGCGATCATCCACACCGACGATGTGGACGTGATCGCCGAGTTGCTTGGCAACAAGAGCGCCCAAATTCGTGAACAGACTCTGGATAAGATCATCGACCGGGCGGCCGACATTGATGTTTGGCACGAACCCCTGGTCGCCAGGCCGCAACTGCCGGTGGGGGCGGCCTCGAAACTGGCCCGGTACGTGGCCGAAAATCTGCTGGGTATCCTGATGGCCCGGCATGATCTGGATGAAGCCACCGCCGAAGAAGTCCGTACCATTGTCAATCGGCGTCTGCAAGAAGGCGTCAGCGATGAAGGCGCTTCGGTGATTGACGACATCGGAACGGGATATCTAAGCAAGGCGGAAAAGCTGAACAAGGTCGAAGCGCTGAATAAAGATGTGATCAACGATGCCCTGCAATCTGGCGATTTCGAATTCGCCGCCGCGGCGCTTGTTGTTTTGTCCGGCCTGTCGGCAGCGACGGTGATGAAGGCGGTATCGGATCGTAATGCCAAAGGAATTGTGGCAATTTCCTGGAAGGCCGGGTTGCCGTCCTGGGTCGTTGAACAACTGCAACTGAGGCTGTGTCGCATTCCCGGCAAAGACGTGCTGATCGCAGCCGAGGGATCGGACTATCCTCTCAGCGAAGACGACATGAAATGGCAGCTAAATTTCCTGTCGGACCTGGCCAAATAAAGACTCGCTCCATAGAAATCGATCAGTTTCTCACGTTTGGTTTGAAACACGACGTGTTCAAACCAAACGTGAACTGATCTAGTGCACCCGTCCGTGGCCATAGGGGCTGTCGAGGGAAAATGCCGGTATTTCCGCATCGAACATACGGCCGTCGTTGGTCATCATTTGATATGTGCCGATCATGAACCCGGATGATGTACCCAAGGGGCAGCCGCTGGTGTATTCGAAGCTGTCGCCCGGTGCCAGCACCGGTTGCTCACCAATGACACCATCGCCGCGAACTTCCTGGCATTCGCCCAGCGCATTGGTAATGCACCAGTGGCGGGACATCAACTGCACCGTATCGTTGCCCAGATTTTCGATGATTACATGATAGGCCCACACATACAGGCCGTCGTCCGGGGATGACTGATCGACCAGAAACGATGGCGTTACGGTGACCCGGATTTCATCGGTGGTGGCGTTATACACGCCGCCCAGGGGTTGTCTTGATTGCCGCACGGAAACTCCGGTTTTAATAGATGATCTACTCTATGTGGGATAACCGGCCTTGAATCCAAGCTTCTATTTGAAATTCGTCACATCTTTCTAACCAGGGCGATGCCGATCTCTAACCGACGGTTTTTCCGTTCGGCAACACCGTCCGGGGTGGCCACCATGGGCCGGGTTTCGCCGTGGGCGCGGATGGTGATGCGGGCGGCGGGAACGCCGACAAGGACCCACACATCGCCGAGAGAAATGATCTTCAGTTGGTACATGACTGGTCACCCCATATTATGAGAGGCGGCCAAAATCGGGCTATTTGGGAGTGGTCTCTAGCCCCACAGTATCTGATTGGCGGCCAGTGGCTGGCCGCGTTGGGCTCGTTCCGTTGCCGGCAAGACATCCATGGAAGGCCACAGGCCGTCTTCCAGGGTGCGGGCGTAGGCATCCGAAATGCGCTTATCGAGCATACTGGATGCGGCGGACCGGTAATCGTAATCGAGCGGGCAAATGGCGATATGAATGCCGCTCGGCCCAGGTGTCATCAGCGAATACCAGGTCCGGGGTGTGCCATCGTTGGCCGGCATTCCGATGGCCCCGGCATTGTGCCACAACCGGCCCTCGATTATTTGGCTGAACGGAAGGCCGCAATGTCCGCCGATGATGCCATCAACCCCCAGGGTGTCGAGATCATGTGTCTTTTCGTCCGCCGGGTCAGAGCGATATACAAAATGGCTGATATTTTCGACGCCGCCATGAATGACCGCCAGTTTTCGTCCGTTCATGGAGAAGGTCAGTTTGCCGGGCAGCCCGGACATCCAGGCTTTGTCGTCGTCGTCAAGGGCTTCCAGGCTGTGGCTGAACCAAAGCACCGATAAGGTTTCGCAATCGCTGCCTTCGACGAAACCACAGCCGCAATCTTCCCGATTGTGGCCAAGAGATTCTTCGCAGTTACCCATGATGACATGGATTCCCGAGCGCCGAATGGCGGCGACGGTGCGGGCCGGATCGCCGCAATAGGCGACCGTATCGCCGGTGCAAATAATCCGTTCCGGTGGAATGGCCAGTTGGCCCGCCTTGGCCAGAATCGCTTTCGTCGCCTGCCAGTTGCTATAGGGTCCGCCGAACAGCAATACTGGCGCGTCGATTTCCCCCAGGTCGTTCATGTTATCCGGCGCTGCACGAAGCGCCGCCCAGGACGCAGAATTTGGCGCAATGGGGATGGTTCAATTTGACAGAGTCAGTCGATTGGGCCAGATCGGTGCCCAGTTCGAAGGCGCTGTCATAAGGCAATAATGTGCACGGCACCACATGGGGTAAATCGCGGCCTTTGGCCTTGACCACCATGCGCGAGGTTGCGCACATCATTGATTCCGGCTCGACCCCCAGGATCGTCCAGCAGCGAGTGGTGATTTCCGGCACGTCGAGCGCGCTGTCCATTTCCGGGAACAAAACCAGCGCCGCCGGATCGTTAGCATCGACAAGGATATTTTCAGATGTGAACAAGGCCCGGTACCCGGCGCGGCAAAGTTCATCCTGTTCGTTCCAGCGCATACGCCCGGCAACGGTCAGACCAAAGCCGTTTTCGGCCAGCCATTTGAGGCCAACCATCATCGGTTGCCAGGTGTTTTCACCGCGTATCTGTTGATGCCGGGTGGCGGTGAAATGATCAATCGACACCCGCAACGTCAGCTTCGGTCCATAGTCACGCTTTAATTTCAGCAGCATCTCCATGTTGTGATGCAGGGGTTTCATGGCATTGGTCAGCACCAGCACCCGATAGCCCCTGGCCAATGCCAGTTCCAGCATGTCGGTGATGTCCGGGTTCATGAACGGCTCGCCACCGGTAAAGGCGATTTCCTCGACCGCCAGGCCTTCCCGGTCGATCTCGTCCAGATATGACCTGACCTCGTCGGCGCTCAGGTAGACCAGGGCGTCGTTTTTTGGCGTCGAGTCCATATAGCAATTAACGCACGAAATGTTGCACAGGCTGCCCGTATTGAACCACAATGTTCTCAACCGGGTGAAGGCGACCACCGCGCGTTGCTCTCCGAGAGCAGTGACATCGGGGTCGCGGAATTTATCCGGGTCGAGGGTCGGCGTCTGGGCCTGGTCGGCGATCATCATGGTAACCTCGGGCATAGTCGTAGACGTATATTCTATTGCCGAATGTAGAGGCTATAGGGGCATGATTTCAAATAACAATTACGTCATCGGCTGATGTCAGGCCAATTCAAAAGTTGGACAGGGCGGCTTAATAGGGTATGTCAATTATCCGGGCGGGTGTGGTTCAATGGCAGAACGAAAGCTTCCCAAGCTTTAGACGGGGGTTCGATTCCC
>CBFDVE010000248.1:0-4552 GCA_965613205.1 uncultured Rhodospirillaceae bacterium | reverse complement strand
CTGCTGGATCGGGATTCGGCGCTGGCCCTGGGTGATCAGGATGGAGCCGGCCACGACGCCCACGAATGCGAGAATGAGGAAGACGATCTTGGCCGGTCCCATCTGGGCGTCACCACCGACATCGATCGAGGCATTCTGTATCACATATATCACCGCCCGAGGCATTCTGGCGACGATGCCGGCCATGATGATCAGGCTGACGCCGTTGCCGATGCCGTACTCGTCAATCTGCTCGCCCAGCCACATCAGGAACATGGTGCCGCCGACCAGGGTCACCACCGTGGTAAAGCGGAAAAATCCGCCGGGATCGATCACCGCGGCACCGGAACTCGATGTCATGCCTTCCAGGCCGACGGCGATGCCATAGGCCTGCAAAGTACAGATCAGCACCGTGCCGTAACGGGTGTACTGGTTGATGATCTTGCGACCGCTCTCGCCTTCTTTCTTCAAGGCCCCTAATTTGGGCGAAATAGAAGTCATCAACTGCATGATGATGGAGGCCGAGATGTAGGGCATGATGTTGAGGGCGAAAATGGTCATGCGCCCCAGCGCCCCGCCGGAGAACATATCGAACATGCCGAGAATGCCGCCCGACTGCTGCGAGAAAATATCGTCCAGCACCACCGGATCGATACCGGGCAGCGGGATGTAAGTACCCAACCGGTAAACAATCAACGCCCCGAGCGTAAACCACAAACGCTTTTTCAGTTCCGTGGCCTTGGAAAAGGCCCCGAAATTCATATTAGCGGCGAGTTGCTCTGCGGCGGAAGACATGATTGATTATCCTGGCTTTATAACTTCAAGAAGCGACCCGGGCTTCGCGTTTGGCAACCGCCTGTTTGCGGGCTTCGGCTTTCTTGCCGGGTTTGATTTCGACGGGCGCTTTGACCGTAACTTTGCCACCGGCCTTTTCGACCGCAGCAATGGCCGACCTGGAGGCCCCGGCAATATCCAGATCCAGCTTGGCTTTGAGCTCTCCCTTGGCCAGTAATTTGATGCCGTTTTTCGATTTGCTGGCGATCCCGGCGGCAATCAGAACCGCTTCATCGATGGTTTGTTTGGCGTCCAGCTTACCGGCATCGAGCGCGACCTGCAACCGACCCAGATTGACGACCGAAAATTCCTTGGCAAACGGGTTCTTGAAACCGCGCTTGGGCAAGCGCCGATACAACGGCATCTGGCCACCTTCGAAGCCCAGCAGCGATACACCGCTACGGGATTTCTGGCCTTTGACACCGCGACCACCGGTCTTGCCGGTGCCCGACCCAATGCCCCGACCGACACGCTTGCGCGCCGTTGTGGCCCCTGGGTTATCGCTAATTTCGTTCAGTTTCATGACGCTTAAATCCTTGTAGACACTAGTTGGCCTGTTCGACCCGAACCAGATGCTTGACCTTTTCAATCATCCCCCGCACCGAAGGCGTATCCTCCAACTCGCGGGTTTTGTGCATTTTGTTCAACCCCAAACCTTTGAGAGTGTCGCGCTGGTAGCCCTGGCGGCCAATGGGGCTGCCGGTCTGGGTGATACGAACGGTCGTGGTTTTTTTATCGGCCATTTCGCTACTCCTTTACCGCCGCTTCCGGGGCCTGGGCGGCACCGCCCCGCCGCGAAACAATTTCGCTGACTTTCTTGCCCCGCCGTGCGGCGACGCTGCGCGGCGAATTGGAATTGGCGAGCGCCTCAAATGTCGCCTTGACCATGTTGTGCGGGTTCGACGTGCCGATGGATTTTGTCACAACGTCCTGCACGCCCATGGCCTCGAAGATGGCGCGCATGGGGCCACCGGCGATGATGCCGGTGCCCGGAGGCGCCGAGCGCAACACCACATGACCGGCACCGAAGTTGCCTTCCACGTCATGGTGCAGAGTACGGCCATCCCGCAGGGGCACCCGGATCATGTCTTTCTTGGCCCGGTCCGTCGCCTTGCGGATGGCTTCGGGAACTTCCCGCGCCTTGCCGGTGCCGAAACCGACCCGGCCACTGCCGTCACCGGCGACAACCAGGGCGGCAAACGAGAAACGACGCCCACCCTTGACCACTTTAGCGACCCGATTGATGTGAACCAGCTTGTCGATCAGTTCGTCATCACGATCGTTCTGGTCCTGACGATTGCGACCGCCACGGCCGCGACCACGACCGCGACCCTGGCCTTGTCCGCCGCGCTGTTCACTTTTCGGGGTAGGTGTTTGTGCCATCTATCAAGCGCTCCTAGAAAGTCAGGCCGGTTTCGCGGGCTGCTTCGGCAAGGGCTTTCACCCGGCCATGAAATTTGTATCCACCGCGGTCGAAGACCACGTCTTTAATGCCAATTTTAATGGCCCGCTCGGCGACCAGTTTGCCAACCGTTTCGGCGGCCGTTTTATCGGCGCCCGTCGATTTGCGCAGGTCCTTTTCGGCACTCGAAGCGGCGGCCAGGGTAAGCCCCTTGGTGTCATCGATAACCTGGGCATAAATGTGCTTGCCCGAACGGAATACGGAAAGCCGGGGCCGACCGCTGTTGTTGCGGCGAAGCTGGCTGCGAACGCGCCCTTTGCGGCGCTGGAACAGTTGTATTGAATTGGCCATGGCTTATTTCTTCTTGCCTTCCTTGCGCAGGATGTATTCGTCTTCGTACTTGATGCCTTTGCCCTTGTAGGGTTCGGGCTTGCGATAGGCGCGGATGTCCGCCGCTGTCTGGCCGACCCGCTGCTTGTCGTTACCTTCGACCGTGATATGGGTCTGGTCCGGGCAGTTGATTTTAATGCCATCGGGGATGCCGTGACGAACCTCGTGGCTGTAGCCCAACTGCATGACCAGCTCATTGCCCTGAATGGCCGCCCGGTAGCCGACACCGCTGATCACCAGATTACGCCTGAACCCTTGTGAAACGCCGAGCACAAGATTATTGATCACGGCGCGGGTCGTGCCCCACATTTTACGGGCCATGATCGAATTGCCTCTGGGATTGACCGACACATTGGACTCGCTGGCAACAATATCGACATCGTCCGTAAAGACGGCGGAAAGTTCGCCAAGTTTACCTTTGACGGTAACTTGCAGACCGGAGACCGCGACACTAACGCCGTCGGGAAGTTCTACCGGATTTTTACCAATACGCGACATGGTGCTTCCTAACCTCTAAAATACCTTGCAAAGCACTTCGCCGCCGACATTGGCGTCCCGTGCCTCGGCGTCAGACATGACGCCACGCGGTGTTGACAAAATCGAGATGCCGAGACCGTTGTAGACCCGACCTAAATCCTTGATCTTGGAATAGACGCGGCAGCCAGGGGTGGAAACCCGGCTGATTTCACGGATAACGGGATCGCCCTCATGATACTTGAGTTCGATGTTCAGCTCGTTGATGCCAGGGCGAATTTCTGCCTGAGAGTAGCCGCGAATAAAGCCTTCACGCTTGAGAACTTCAAGAACGTTGGAGCGCAGCTTCGAAGCCGGCGCGACAACTGTGTTCTTGCGGGCGCGTTGGCCATTACGGATACGGGTCAGCATATCACCCAAGGGATCGGTCATAGACATATTCGTACCTCTCCTACCAGCTCGACTTAACCATGCCGGGAATCTGGCCAATCGAGGCCAGATCGCGCAGGGCCACACGGCACAGTTTGAACTTGCGATAATTACCACGCGGACGACCGGTCAGGCCGCACCGCAAACGAACCCGTACCGGCGAAGAATTGCGCGGCAATTGGGCAATTTTAAGGCGTGCTTCGAAACGTTCTTCGGCGGTCAACGTGTTATCGCTGGCCGTCGCCTTCAAAGCGGCGCGTTTGGCGGCATACCTGGCGACCAGACGCTCGCGTTTCTTGTTCCGTTCGATGGCGCTTCTTTTAGCCATTCTTCTGTTCTCCCTTGAACGGCATGTCGAACCCTTTGAGCAGGGCGCGTGCCTCATCATTGGTGTTGGCGGTTGTACAAATAACGATATCCATGCCGCGGATGCGATCGACCTTGTCGTAGTCGATTTCCGGGAAGATAATCTGTTCCTTGACGCCCATGGCGTAATTGCCCTTGCCATCGAAACTGTTGCCATTCAGGCCACGGAAATCCCGCACCCGGGGCAAGGCAATGGTGACCAGGCGGTCAAGAAATTCAAACATCCGGTTACGGCGCAGGGTGACTTTGCAGCCAACCGTCATGCCGTCACGCAATTTAAACGTGGCGATCGACATTTTGGCCTTGGTGACGATCGGTTTCTGACCGGAAATCCGGGTCATATCCTCGACCGCGCCCTTGATCAGTTTCTTGTCCTGGGAAGCTTCGCCGACGCCCATATTAAGGACGATCTTTTCAAGTTTCGGCACTTCCATGACGTTCTTGTAACCGAACTGTTCAATCAAGGATGGCTTGATTGTCTGTTCGTAGTGGTCTTGCAAACGGGTCATGTCACTTATACTCGTCTATCTGTCGATGACTTCGCCGGACCGCTTGGCGTAGCGGACCTTGCGGCCATCTTTCAATGTTTTGAAACCAACCCGCGACGGCTTGTCGTCTTTCGGATCCACATGGCCGATATTGGAAATATGGATCGAGGCTTCTTTTTCGATAATTCCA
>CBFDVE010000247.1:0-4559 GCA_965613205.1 uncultured Rhodospirillaceae bacterium | reverse complement strand
GCCGGTATCGGTTGTAAACGCGGCGGGAAAAAGAAGGCCCAGGATATTCTTCAGGGACTGATCGTTGCCATCCAGTTCGAAATTGTCCGAACGGAACAAATTATAGAGCCGTCTGCGAACATCGAGGGAATCCCCCTGGTTCGCCAGCGCATTGAGCAACAGGCCGAGCGCGCCACCCACATCCCCTTTTGCAATAAGGCCATCGGCTTCCTTTAACGCTTCGTTCATTACGCCCCCTCAAGTTCCGCCCATCATCGGGCCTTCCCCACCCGGCATCAACCGGTTTTGAAAGACCTTAAAGTATTTTGGAAACCGTGCTAACTTCACCGCGTTCATTTTTATGGAAAAGGGGTGCGTCGATATGCGGTTTTTTGCCATTCCGGTCGTCCTCACGGCCATATTAATTGCCCTGTCCGTAGCCCCACCGGCCTGGGCCGGGGCCGAATGGATCGATTTTAAGACCGCTGAGGGTGAAAAAGTAAGCGCCCTGTTCGCCAAGCCAGACGGCGAGGGGCCGTTCGCCGCCATGGTCTTCAACCACGGCATGGCCGTAAGAACGCGGGGCTACGCCAAGACCGCCGCCAGGGGGTACGACGTAAATGCTTTCGTCGAAAAATTGGCCGCCGCGGGCTACGTCGCCATCGCCCCTATTCGCAAAGCCCTGAAAAACGCCCCCCTAAAAAAGGCGATCGCGGGCGGAGTGGCCATATCGAACGGGGCGATCGATTACCTGAAAGGACGCCCCGACGTCAATGCCGAGAGGATCGGGGTCATGGGATTTTCCGAAGGCGGCCTGATTACCGTTTGGACGGCGTTAAGACGCGACGATCTGGCCGCCGTCGTCCTGATGTCCCCGGCGGTCATGAGGGGAGCCGGAAACTGGAACCTTAACCGGGCCACCCGCAAGGACTACCTCAACCACATCACCGCACCGGTCATGCTCACCATGGGCAAGAATGATATTAAGGGGATCAAAAAAACCGTCTTCACCCGCCTGATCCCAAACATGGAAGCCTTGGGCAAGGATTTTTCCTACCGGACCGACTATCCCGGAAATCACGCATGGTTCGCCAAGCCGCGGAAGGAATATTTCAACGACATCCTGGATTTTCTAAACGATAAGCTAAATCCCTAACCGGCCAGCCGGTTGCGGCCATCTTCCTTGGCCCTATAAAGGGCTTCATCGGCTCTTTTCAAGACGTCGCCGGGGGCTTCCCCGGCCTGTCTCTCGGCCATGCCGATGCTGACCGTGACCCCGACCGCCTTGGCTTTCTGAACTTTCTTCTTCCGGCCCGGCTTTTCTTCCGGGCGGTCTTTTCCGCGCAAGCGGAAGGATGAAGCCTCGATGGCGCGGCGCAGGCTTTCGAGATGCAACGCGGTCTCGTTTTGACCCTTGTTGGGGAAAAGGACGGTGAACTCTTCGCCACCGTAACGGAAGGACTTGCCCCCGCCGGCAACCTCGCCCATCCGGGCGGCGACCATTTTTAGAACCTGATCGCCAATATCGTGGCCAAAGGTATCGTTAAACGATTTGAAGTGATCGACATCGAGCATCGCCGCCGTGTAGTGGCCGCCCAGCTTCTTTTGCGCCGCCACCAAGGCCCGGCGGCCGGGCAGGCCGGTGAGTTCGTCGAGAAAGGCCATGCGGTAGGCGTCCTGAGTAACGCCAAGCAGCAAGATCAAGGCGGCGACGGTGAAATACACGGTCGAGGCCACGCCCTGGCCAACCATATGAAGCGCCAAGGCCGACGCCGCCATGGCCCCGAGGCTGCCGGCGTCCAAAGGGGAGCGCACAATGACCAAGCGAACCAGTAGAACAATAAAAGCCAGGGCGAAAAGCAGGATCGCCGGTTGCGGTAAATGGCTGCCGGAATCCAGTGATTTGTCAAACAGGCGGCCGTGCAAAAGATCGGCGAGGACGGCTTCCAGCCCGCTCGGCAAAACCCCATCGACGGCCATCAGCACGGCCTGGGCGACAATGGCGATCAGCAACAATCGCAATATGCCCTGGACGCCGAAGATGCCCTGGGCGGAAAACAGTGCGGCATACAAAAGATAGCCCGGCAACAGCAGTGCCATCCCGGCATAGGCCACCGTCCAGGACGCCCCTGCGACCGGGGCTGCGGGCCACAAATAAACCAGCGCCCCGTTGCCGAGCGCCAGTGCGAGAGCCGCATAGGCGATCCGTTCGTGCCGGTAAATCAGGCCGAATAGGGCGGCCAGCATGGCCAGACCGTAGGGCACCAGCGGCACCACACGCCCGGTCAGGCTGCCAACATCCGGCATCAACGGCAAGAAGCCATTGATGGTCATGTAAGACAGCATCAGCAACAATACCGGGGCGATCAGGGCATGAATGATTTTTCGCAGAATCCACATATCGGCTTTCGATCCAAGGTGCGCTATAGAACAGGCGACTGTCAATTGAAGGAAATCACATGGCCGGTTTATGGATGATTTTGGGTGCCTTGAACGGCTTGGTGGCGGTTGCCGCCGCTGCTGGCAGCGGTCGCTCCCAGCAGCGGCAATATCTTCGCAGAGAAACCGGGGAAATCATAAGACAAGCAAGTTTTGATTAGGTTGGAAAATCAGCCGCTAATTCTCTAACCGCCAAACTTCCGGGGCTTCCTCTAAACGACCGACCAGGGCCTGCCGCTGGGCTTCCATCTCGTCCGGCAAATGAGCGCCGAAGCGGTCGAAATGGCTTTTCTGGTCGTCGGTTTCGGCCTGGCCCTCGGCCCGGTCAACCTCGATCAACTTGTTGAAGGATTCCTCGGTAAAATCCAGGCCCTGCCAGGTCATGTCCTGATGCCGGGGCATGATTCCGAAGGGGCTGCTTTCGCCGCTGGCCTTGCCCTGCACCCGGGCGACGATCCACTCCAGCACCCGCATGTTCTCGCCGAAGCCCGGCCACATGAACTTGCCGTCGCCGTCCTTGCGAAACCAGTTGACCCGGAAAATCAGCGGCAGGTTTTTGACCTTGCCTTCCATGTTCAGCCAGTGCTGCCAGTAATCGCCCATGTTGTAGCCACAAAACGGCAGCATGGCCATGGGATCGCGGCGAATGGCGGCCTGGTTATCGGCCGCCGCAGTGGCCTCCGAACCCATGGTCGCGGCCAGGTAAACGCCGTGCTTCCAATCGAATGACTGAAACACCAGGGGGAACGTTTTCGACAACCTGCCGCCGAACACGAAGGCCGAAATGGGCACCCCTTGCGGGTCTTCCCAGGCCGGGTCCAGGCTGTCGCATTCGGTCGCCGGGGCGGTAAAGCGGGAATTGGGGTGGGCCGCCGGGGTTGGGCTGTCCGGGGTCCAGTCAGCGCCTTTCCAGTCAATGGCGTGGGCCGGTGGATCACCATCCATGCCTTCCCACCACACATCGCCATCATCGGTCAGGGCGACATTGGTGAAGATGCAGTTTTTCGCCAGCATTTTCATCGCCGTCGGGTTGGATTGCATGGAGGTGCCAGGGGCCACGCCGAAATATCCGGCTTCCGGGTTGATCGCCCGGAACGAGCCGTCGGCGGCCGGTTTCAGCCAGGCGATATCGTCGCCGACCGTATACACCTTCCAGCCTTCGAAACCGGCGGGCGGAATCAACATGGCCAGGTTTGTCTTGCCACACGCGCTGGGGAACGCAGCCCCAATATAGGTTTTCTCGCCGGTCGGGTTTTCCAGCCCCAAAATCAGCATGTGTTCGGCCAGCCAGCCTTCGTCTCTGGCCATCGTCGAAGCGATGCGCAGGGCGAAACATTTTTTGCCCAGCAGGGCATTGCCGCCGTAGCCGCTGCCGAAAGACCAGATGGTCCGGTCTTCGGGAAAATGGACGATGTATTTCTCATCGTTGCACGGCCACTTAACATCGGCCTGGCCCGGCTGCAAAGGGGCACCGATGGAATGCATGCAAGGCACGAAATCGCCATCACCCAGCACATCGAGAACTTTCTGGCCCATGCGGGTCATGATTTTCATGTTCACCGTGGCATAGGCGGAATCGGTGATCTGCACCCCGATATGGGCGATCGGCGAGCCTAGCGGACCCATGGAAAAAGGCACCACATACATCGTGCGACCGGCCATGCAGCCCTTGAACAGGCCGTTCAGTTTGCGCTTCATTTCATCCGGATCGAGCCAGTTATTGGTCGGCCCGGCATCTTCGGCATTTTTCGAACAAATGTAGGTGCTGTCTTCCACCCGGGCGACATCGCGCGGGTCGGACACGGCCAGATAGCTGTTCGGCCGCTTTTCCGGGTTGAGACGAACCATGGTGCCGCTATCGACCATTTGCTGGCACAAGTGATCGTATTCGGAACTGGTTCCATCGCACCAGTGAACGCTTTCAGGTTGGCACAATGCGGTCATTTCCGCGACCCAGGCCAGCAGTCGGGAATTTCCGGTATGGTCATTTTCAAGGTTCGTCATGGCCTCTCCGTAATTTGCTGATGGGGAATGAAGGTACGCTGTCGATCACTGGCATGTTACGGCATTGCGAGCGATTCCCATAGTGGGGACTAGGCCCCACTATCATAAAAGGATGGCACGTTGGACGGCTTTGCAGG
>CBFDVE010000246.1:0-4564 GCA_965613205.1 uncultured Rhodospirillaceae bacterium | reverse complement strand
GAGCGAACCCATCTACCCCATCAGAATGGTCCATAATATCTCGGAAGTGCTCTAGTCGGATTTCATGGCTCCCTCCCCGCCGGTCGCAACCAAGATTATCTGACCGTTTCCGGCATGGGGTCCTCGCCCCCCGACGCGGTTTCAAGCCCTTCCAGGACCTTCGCAGCCGCCGCCATTTCCGCATCGGCCAGGCATCTGGTGACGGCCAGTCGGGCCTCAAGGGCGATAATATATTCCTTAAGCTGGCGACCCTCGATTCGCATGTTCAGCTTTTTGGACGTTACCGCACCACCCCGATCATAGACTTTGCGCACCATATTCAAATGGCCCTGCCACCTGCTCACATAAGCATCCCAATCGCCATCATGGCGGGTGTTGACGTAGAGGGTCATGTTTTTGTGGTCAATGTCGTTCCACCAAGGGACCGATACCAGCTCCGGACATTGCGCCGCCGCCGCCGCCGAACGTATCCCCAACCCCAACGCCGGGGCGACGAGAAAAATGGACACACACAATCTGAATACGGTTTTTTTCATTGTCCCGAAATACACACAGTTACAGTCCCGCAGCAGACAACATAGATTATTTACATGACATTAGCCTTACGGTCTAAATGTTAATACGTTTATGTTGTCAATACACGACAATCATAGGGAAACCAGAGGATTAAAATGGCAAAACTGGCGGTTGTTGCGGGTCTCCTGGCCTTGAAGTTGCCCGCAACGATATCACGTCTGCTCTACGCCGGGCGGCGGATTCGCAAAGACGGCCTGTTGCTCGATGCCAAGGTGCAGTTGATCTGCGATATCGTCGAGCGGGTTCGCGAAATCCCTATCGAAGACCTGAGCCCCGAGCAAAGCCGGGCCCAGTTGGTGCTGTTTGCGAAACTCCTGGGCGGCAAGCCCGAACCGGTGGCGGCGGTCGAAAACATGGTCATCCCCGGACCGGCGGGTGATATTCCGGCCCGCCTGTATCGGCCCCGCAATGCTCCCGCAGGTGCCCTGCCGGTGCTGGTGTTTTATCATGGCGGTGGCTGGGTACAGGGCGATCTGAACACCCATGACCAACCCTGCCGCTTGCTGGCCAATGGCTCCGGCGGCCTGGTCCTGGCCATCGATTACCGCCTCGCCCCGGAACACAAGTTCCCCGCCGCCGTTGATGATTGTCTGGCCGCTTTTCGCTGGGTCCGGGATCATGGCGGTGATTTAGGTGCCGACCCGGGCCGCATTGCCGTTGGCGGTGATTCCGCCGGTGGCAACCTGTCTGTGGTCGTTTGCCAACAAACTCATCAATCTGGCGAAGCGGGCCCTATGTTCCAGGTCCTGTTGTACCCGGCCACGGATTCCCGCATGGAGACCCGGTCGCACCAGTTGTTCGCCGAAGGTTTCTTCCTGGATCGTGAGCGCATTGACTGGTTTTTGAATCTGTATCTGGAAGACGCCGAAAAACTGGGTCTGGATCCGCGTTTTTCACCCCATCACACGGAAGATTTATCGGCCCAGCCTGCGGCATTGGTGATCACCGCCGGGTTCGATCCTCTGCGCGACGAAGGTCGTGCCTATCACCAACGCCTGGTCGCCGCCGGGGTGCCATCAGACTATGTGCAGTATGATGGAATGATCCATGCATTCGTCAATATGGCGGGCGTATTGCCCCAGGGCGTCCAGGCCCTGGAGCGCGCGGCGGCGGCCTTGAAGGCGGCGTGGAATCCCAAAGGATATGTAAATTAACAGCATTTGTGATATTACTCGGTGCCGTTGAGCCAAACAAAACGACAAGAATTAATCTTGCGACGGAGCGACATGCCCGATCAAACCGGTACCAACAAAGCCCTGAAGGCGGTCGAAGCCGCACTTGCCGAGACCATCGAACGGCAATCTCAATCAGAGGAAAAAACCGACAAACTGGATATCGTCAGCACCGAAAATCGCGGCACCAGAATCAAGATGAGCTTTCCGAAATCGTTTTCCCTGAACAAGAAAAAACGACCCTTAGCCAGCGAATTCCAGCACGTCGGTAATCAGGGTGGCACCGGTTTCGGCGCATTCTTCATCGATCAGGGGGTCGGCGCCCGCAACGGCGACGCCACCGTAAAAATAGCCCCCCACATTGATCGGAACGCCACCGACAATGAGCAGGATACCGGGTGCGAAATCCAAATCGGGGCGCGTCGTTACCTGCGATGTCGGGGCTTGCAGGGTGGCCGAGGTGAAGGCCTTGCGCTGAGCCACTTTGATTGTATGGGGGCCGGACAGGGGATTGCGCAGGAATGCAACCAGATTACCGGTCCGGTCAACGACGGCGGCAGAGACTTTAAATCCCCGCCTGGTGCAATCGTTAACTGCGGCGATGACCGCCTTATTGGCCAGCTCCGGGCTCAAAAAACGCATGGTGATCACGGGTTTATCAGTTTCGGCACCGGCCACGACCGGCGACAACATCAACAGGGCAACCAGGCCCAACATGGAACAATTCTTCATTCTATTTTTCCTGCTTCTGGGCATCGACCACGGCCATGGCGCTCATATTGACCAGGCCGCGCACGGTGATCGATGGGGTGACGATATGCACCGGCTTGGCCAGGCCGATCAGGATTGGCCCGACAGAAACCCCTTCGCCCAGGGATTTCAGTAAATTAAATGCCGTATTGGCCGTGTCCAGGGTCGGCAAAATCATCAGATTAGCCTGGCCTTTGAGGATCGAATTGGGGAACACCCGTTCGCGCAGTTCTTCGTTCAGGGCGGCGTCGGCGTGCATTTCCCCGTCCACTTCCAGGTCCGGGGCGATCTCGCGCAGGCGCTTGACGGCGGCCGACATTTTCACCGCCGAAGCCGTTCCCGCCGAGCCGAAATTGGAATGGGACAACAGGGCGATTTTCGGCTCCAGGCCAAACCGGCGCACGGTCTCCGCCGCCATGATGGTCATTTCCACCAGTTCCTCGACCGACGGGTTAACCGTCACGTGGGTATCACAAAAGAAGAACGTGCCTTTTGGAATGATCAGTACACTGATCGCCGAGATATCCCGACCACCTTCTTTTAAGCCAATAATATCGGTGACATAGCGCAAGTGCCAGTCGTACTGGCCATAGGTGCCGCAGATCATGGTATCGACTTCGCCGCGCTGCATCATCAGGGCGGCGATAACGGTGCTGTTGGTGCGCACGATGGTGCGCGCGGCCTCTGGCGAGACCCCTTTGCGTTCCATGATGGCGTGGAATTCGCGCCAGTATGAATCATAACGGGGGTCGTCTTCCGGATCGACCAGTTCGAAATGCTTGTCCGCCTGGATTCGCAAGCCAAGCTGTTCGATACGGGCCCTGACCACGTCGGGGCGACCGATCAACACCGGCCGGGCCAGGCCTTCATCGACGATGGTCTGGGTCGCCCGCAGCACCCGGCGGGATTCCCCTTCGGTAAAGACCAGGCGTTTGGGGTCCTGCTTGGCCCGTTCGAAAATCGGCTTCATCAACATGCCGGAACGGAAAACGAAGCGGCCCAGACTTTCCTTGTAGGCTTCGAAATCATCAATCGCACGGGTGGCGACGCCGCTGTCCATGGCCGCCCTGGCCACCGCCGGGGCGATCTCGACAATCAGGCGCGGATCGAAGGGCTTGGGGATCAGGTAGTCGGGACCGAACATCAAATCTTCCCCCCGGTAGGCGGAGGCGACAATTTCCGAACTTTCGGCCATCGCCAGATCGGCCAGGGCGCGGACGCAGGCGACCTTCATTTCTTCATTAATCGTCGTCGCCCCGACATCGAGCGCGCCGCGAAAAATGAAGGGAAAGCAGAGCACATTGTTGACCTGATTGGGGTAATCCGACCGGCCGGTAGCGATCACCGCGTCGGGCGCGGCGGCGCGGGCATCATCGGGCGATATTTCCGGGTCCGGGTTGGCCAGGGCCAGGATCATCGGTTTTTTGGCCATCCGTTTGACCATGCCTCCGGTCAGAATACCGGGCGCGGAAAGACCCAGGAAAACATCGGCGCCATCGATCACCTGGTCCAGGGTACGGGCCTCCGTTTTAATGGCGTAGCGTTGTTTCTGCTCGTCCATTTCCTCGCTCCGGCCCTGGTAAACGACGCCGATGCGATCAACCAGGGTGACGTTTTTGGCCTGCAAGCCCAGACTGACCAGCAAATCGAGACAGGCAATACCCGCAGCACCACCGCCGGTCGAGACCAGCTTGACCCTGGACATATCCTTGCCGACCACGCGCAAGCCATTGAGGATGGCGGCACTGGAAACGATGGCGGTGCCGTGCTGGTCATCGTGAAATACCGGAATTTTCATGCGCTTGCGTAATTCGCGCTCGATTTCAAAACATTCCGGGGCCTTGATGTCTTCCAGATTTATCGCGCCAAAAGTCGGCTCCAGGCTGGCGACGATATCGATCATTTTCTGAGGGTCTGTTTCGTCGATTTCGATATCGAACACATCGATGCCGGCAAACTTCTTGAACAGAACCGCCTTACCCTCCATCACCGGTTTGGAAGCCAGCGGCCCAATCGCCCCGAGGCCCAGCACGGCGGTGCCGTTGGTGACCACGCCGACCAGGTTG
>CBFDVE010000245.1:0-4601 GCA_965613205.1 uncultured Rhodospirillaceae bacterium | reverse complement strand
CAAGCACAAATTCGAAGGATTGTGGAATGACGCCAAAGAACGAACCTTTTTGGTGGGAAGCGATTAACTGTGAACGGCTTTCGCAATCGGAATTTAACACCGAATACGACGTGGTGGTGGTTGGCGCCGGCTTGACCGGTGCATCGGCGGCGCGGACGTTGGCAAAAAATGGTGTTTCGGTATTGGTGCTCGACGCCGGCAATCCAGGATACGGCGCCAGCACACGAAACGGCGGGATGATCGGCGAAGGCCATCGGGTGCCTCTTGCGGCGATGGCAAAACGCTATGGAATGGAAACGGCCGAGGCACTGTTGCGGGAAATTTATATGGAGCCCCTCGCCTTCGCCAAAAACATGATCAAGGAAGAAAACCTGGACTGCGATTTTCATACCTATGGCCGGTTTCGCGGCCAATGGAATAAAGCGGAATACGATGCAACGGCAAGATCCCTGGACGATCTCCGTAAAATAGCGCCGCTCAATCTGGAAATGATCTCGCAGGAAAGGCAACGCCATGAAATTGGCACCGAATTTTACTCGGGCGGCTTGTTGCTGCACGACCATGGTGGCCTGCATCCCGGAAAATATACCGCCGGGCTGATTGCGGCGGCGGGTCGGGCCGGTGCAACTTTTTGCGGTAACACCATCGTCACCAACGTGGCCCCATCAGGTTCGGGATTTCAGGTCACGACGAGCCGCGGAAATATCCGTGCCGGGTCGGTGCTGATGGCGACCAATGGCTATACGACGAACGATTTTTCCTGGTTGAAGCGCCGCATCTTTCCGCCCGTCGTCAATATGATCGTGACCGAAGAACTGTCGCCTGAAATCGTCGAAGATTTAATGCCGGGCAAACGAATGATCGTCGAAACCCGGGCCCGTCATTGCTATTACCGATTGTCACCGGACGGCAAGCGGCTGATGATTGGCGGTCGAGTAGGATTGACACCTATCCCCTATGATCGGGCGGCGAGGATATTAAGAAACCTTATGGTCGAGATCTTCCCCAGGCTTAAATCCGTTAAAATCAGTCATTGCTGGAATGGTCAGACGGGCTTTTCATTTTCCTATCTGGCGCATCTTGGGCAACACAATGGCATCTGGCACGCCTTGGGATATTCCGGCAGCGGAAATGGCATGGCGCCTTATCTGGGCCACAAAGCCGCCCTTAATATGCTGGCTCTTGCGGGCGGTGAAACCAACTTCACCAAGACAAAACTGGAAACTAAATCGTGGTACCAGGGCTGGCCCTGGTTCCTTCCCATTGCCCAGTCGTTGTTCCGATTAAAAGACATCAAGGAGAATATGGCTCGCGGAAAATAGCGGAAAATAGCGGAAAACGCCGATCAGGTGTTTTTATGGTGCTGCGACAGGCCATCGCGGACATGCCCGGCCATTGCCGTTCTGGCTTCTTCCGGGCTGCCGGTTTGTAAAACTTTCAGCAACTGGCGGTGAACGTCCGGGTCCGTCTGCGACGGGTTGGTGCGGGTGGCGGCGAACAGCCACAAGGAGACACTGCGACCCCAAATACTGTCGAAAAAGTCCAGCAGAACAGGATTGTCGGCCTGCTCGACGATGGTTCGGTGAATGTGCCGATTGCACCTGAACTCGGATTCCAGATTTCTATCGCTCAGTTCATACTCGGCTTCGACTGCGGCCTGGATGGCGGCCAGTTTTTCCGGATTGCGGTGGCCGGCGACAATGAAAGCAGCATAGCCTTCGATGGCTTCGCGGACGCCGTAAAGTTCGGTCACTTCATTGTCCGATAGCTGCCGGATGACGAAACCCTTTCGTCCCGACAATTCAAGAATGCCTTCCTGTTCCAGGCGCAACAAGGCCTCTCGCACCGGTGTCCGGCTAATGTTGATCTGGGTGGCTATTTTTTCCTGGATCAGGCGTTCGCCGGGAGCGAACTGGCCGTCGATGATCGCCGACAATATCTGATCGTAAACGTCTTCGGCTAAACGCGGCTGGATATCGGGGGCTTGCTTGAATATGGAAGGCATCTTTCAATTTTATCCATTCGATGGGGGTCTTTGTCGCCGACTTGGGCATGTGTCCTGTCTGTCGGCGTGTTCTATTCGTTTTCAAATAGGGAATCCCTTCGCCGGACACAATGGACCCGTCTTTCAACGGGCTGATTATATCATTTGCTGATTCAATTTGCGTAATAACCGTGAACCAGCTAGAATTTATTGGATACAGTATTCAATGTAAAAAATACAGGGTAAAATTAACGGGGGGAAGGCCGATGTTTCGGAATCGGCGCGGGGCGACAAGCTTACCGGTAATCTGTCACCAGACCGTGCCATGGTCGGAATCTTCGGTGGGATCGCTATCGTCATGATGTCAGCGAACTCAAAAGTCGGCGCGGACAGTGTCGCCACACCAAGCTCGTTCGCCGGGCCATGGGATCCCAGAACCAGAGGATGCGCCCTGTCCTTCGTCATGTTGTACCCGGCCGTCGTGCTGATCATCGCCGTCGCGGCGCTGACCGGGTTGGCGGGACGCGAGTTACTGTTGTTAAGCTGCATCAACATTATCGCCGCGGTCGGATTGGGCCTGTTTTCCGGAACCAGTGGCATTTTGTCCTTGGGCCATGTCGCCTTCTTCGGCGTCGGTGCCTATGCGGCATCGTGGTTTACCCTGCCGGTGGCGATGAAGTCATTTCTGCTGGCCGATATGCCCGAATTTATCAAGATGGTGGAATGGCCCCTGCTGGCGGCCTTGCCCATTGCCGTCCTGGCCAGCCTGTTTATCGGCGTCGTCACCGGCCTGATCATCATGCGGCTGCGCGATACCTCGGCGGTCATTGCAAGTTTTGGTTTTCTGGTGATTGCCTATCTGGTCTTTACCGGGGCGAAGGCCATCACCAACGGCAAGCAGTCGTTATACGGTCTGCCGACCCAAGAGGCCTCGTGGCCCCTTGTCCTGGGCTCCCTGGGGGTCGCTCTCGCCATCGCCTTTTTCATGAAAAGCACTCGCCACGCCCGTCAACTGGAAGCCATCCGCGACGATGAACAGGCGGCGCGTTCGATCGGCATAGAACCGCAATTCTACATCTTTTTGTTTTGGGTCATCAGCGCTGGCCTGGTCGGTCTGGCCGGGGCGCTGTTCGTGCATGTTATCGGCGTCGTTTCGCCGGGTATTTTCTATCTGGACAAGACTTTCGCCCTGGTGGTGATGATCATCCTGGGCGGCTATCGTTCGATCAGCGGCTGCGTTATCGGGGCTTTGGTAATTACCGTCGCCGAAGAAATATTCAGAAAAACGGAAGAAGCACTGAGCGTCTTTGCCGGTCGGGAAATCCTGTTCGGGTTTGAATTTCCCCAGGTTTTCGGACTGACGGCGTTATCCTTTTCGTTGCTTATCCTGATCGTGCTTTACCTGCGTCCGGAAGGGATCATGGGATACCGTGAACTGGCCAATGTGCGCCGTTGGTTCTCGCCGGCTGACAGGTCGACGATAGACCCGCCAAAGGATTCCCTGCCGCACTACCAGGTCAGCGCAGACAGTGTTATTGAAACGTCGATGTTGTCGAAATCCTATCGGGGACTGACGGCCCTCAGCAATGTCGCGATTTCCGTCGAGGCCGGCAAGATCGTCGCCCTTATTGGCCCTAACGGCGCCGGCAAGACGACCTTCATCAACGTTCTGACCGGAAATCTGTTCGCCTCTGCCGGCAAAATCACGGTGAACCGGCACGAGGCCACCCTTTGGAGCGCCCACAAATTAGCCGGCCAGGGGCTGGGACGGACGTTTCAGAGCATCCGCTTGTTCAACTCTCTCTCGGCGCTGGAAAACGTGGTCTGTTCGGTCAATGTGAAGTCTCCCGGATTGTCCAGACGCGATGCCGATGCCCTGGCGCGGGCCTGGCTGGAATTGCTCGGGTTAGCGGACAAGGCCGTCGTTTTGTCCGGCAATCTCGCCTATGGCGACCAGCGTCGCCTGGAAATTGCCCGTGCCATGGCGTTGGAGCCCCTGTTTCTGTTGCTGGACGAACCGGTAGCGGGAATGAATTCAACGGAAACCGATGAATTGAAAACGTTGTTGACGGAACTGGTCGAACGTTTCGGCATTGGCGTTTTACTGGTCGAACATGACCTGAAAATGGTCATGCAATTGTCGGATCATATTTACGTGCTGAACAAAGGACAAGTGATAGCAAGTGGTACTCCCGCAGAGATCGTGGTCAATGACGACGTCATCGAAGCGTACATGGGAGAAGATTCGGTGGAGGACTTGGGATTGACTGTTTGATCCCTTAATCAAGGAAAAGGAGGAGAAAATGAACTTAAGGAACGTACTCACAACAGGTTTGGTCGCCGCCGGAATGTCGGGGCTTTGGTCGGTCCCGGTCAAGGCGGCCGAATTCGTCATCGGCGCCGTCAGCGCCCACACCGGTTTTATGGCGGCCTATGATGCCCCGTTCATGCAGGGGGTCACCATGTATGTCGAACAAGCCAACAAGAAAGGCGGATTGCTGGGCAAATACCCGATCAGGCTGGTCGCCAGGGATGACGGCTCCGACGTTCAGAAAGGGGCCATCGCCACGGCCGAATTGCTGCGCAGCGAAAAGATGAACATGTTTATTTCCAGCGC
>CBFDVE010000244.1:0-4609 GCA_965613205.1 uncultured Rhodospirillaceae bacterium | reverse complement strand
GCGCGCCACCATGAAAACGCCCGCCGTCACCATGGTCGCGGCGTGGATCAAGGCCGAAACCGGCGTCGGTCCCTCCATGGCGTCGGGCAACCAGGTATGCAGGCCCAACTGGGCCGATTTGCCCATGGCGCCCACGAACAACAACAAGGAGATAACGGTCAGAGCATGAAAATCGCCGCCAAACACGGACATGGTCGCGTCCTTCATACCCGAGGCCTGGGCGAAGATCTCGTCGAACTGAACCGATTGAAACAAAACGAAGGTGGCCAGAATACCGAGTGCGAAACCGAAATCGCCGACCCGGTTGACCATGAAGGCCTTGATCGCGGCCGCGTTGGCCGCGGGCTTATCGTACCAGAACCCGATCAGAAGATAGGACGCCAAGCCGACCCCTTCCCAGCCGAAATACAGCTGGATCAGGTTGTCCGACGTAATCAGCATCAGCATGAAAAAGGTAAACAGGCTCAGATAGGACATGAAACGCGGGATCGACGTATCGTGATGCATGTAGCCGATCGAATAGATATGCACCATGGCCGAAACCACGGTCACGACGATCATCATCACGGCGGTCAACTGGTCTACTCGAAGGGCCCAGGAAACGTCGAAGACGCCGGAACTGATCCAGGTAAACAGCGTTACCGTGCGCGCGTTGCCATTCAGGGCGACGTCGATGAAAACCAGCACGGACAACCCCGCCGACCCCAGCAAGGGGGCCGAGGTCAGCCATTGCGCCCAGGCGTTGTGCCTGGCCTTGGCCTGTTTGTCCTTGGGGGCGGTGAAAGCCAGGATTCCGGCGAGGATGGAGCCGATAAGCGGCAGGAAGACGATTGCCTCGAACATGTCCCTACCCCTTCATCGAATTGATGTCGTCAACCGCGATAGAGCCGCGGTTGCGGAAGAAAACCATAAGAATGGCCAAGCCGATGGCCGCTTCGGCCGCCGCCACGGTAAGAACGAAAAGCGCGAAGATCTGCCCCACCAAATCGCCCAAAAACGACGAAAAAGCGACCAGGTTGATGTTGACGGCCAGCAGCATCAATTCCACCGACATCAATATAACGATGACGTTTTTGCGGTTGAGGAAAATACCGAAAATGCCGAGCGTGAACAGGATCGCGGCGACGCTCAGATAATGGGAAAGACCAATTTCAAGCATCAGATTCCCTTTCCCGTTTCAACTTTTCGAATTTCCAGGGTGTCTTCGGGACGACGCGCGATTTGATCGGCGATGTTTTGCTTGCGCACCCCCGGACGCCGCCGATGCGTCAACACGATGGCGCCGATCATGGCGACCAACAGAACGAAACCGGCGGCCTGGAAAAGATAGATGTAATCGGTGTAAATCAATTGGCCCAAGGCCTGGGTATTGCTGACCCCTTCGAGTATGGGGGCGGCGGCGCGCGCCGCCGTTCCCGGCGCCACCACCCAACCGCCAAACGCGATCAGAAGCTCCAACAACATGATAAGTCCGACCAGGCCCCCAAGAGGCAGATAGCGCAGGAACCCCTGGCGCATCTCGGCGATATTGATGTCGAGCATCATGACCACGAACATGAACAGCACCGCCACCGCGCCCACATAGACGACGACCAGGATCATGGCGATGAATTCCGCGCCCAGCAAAACAAAAAGCCCGGCCGCGTTAAAAAAGGTCAGGATCAGGAACAACACGGAATGAACCGAATTGCGCGACGTCACCACCATTAACGCCGATATGACGGCGAACAGCGCGAACATGTAAAAGGTCAGTGCTTGTATAATCATTTAAATCACCGGTACGGAGCGTCCGCCGCGAGACGCTCGGCGAGTTCAGTTTCCCAACGCTCGCCATTGGCGAGCAGCCTGTCCTTGTCGTACATGAGTTCTTCACGGGTTTCCGCGGCAAACTCGAAATTCGGTCCTTCGACGATGGCGTCCACCGGGCAGGCTTCCTCACAATAGCCGCAATAGATGCACTTGGTCATGTCGATGTCGTAGCGGGTCGTGCGCCGGCTGCCGTCGGGGCGGGGTTCGGCCTCGATGGTGATGGCGAGCGCCGGGCAAACGGCCTCGCAAAGCTTGCACGCGATGCAACGTTCTTCGCCGTTCGGATACCGCCTGAGCGCGTGTTCGCCCCGGAAACGGGGGCTGATCGGCCCTTTTTCGAAGGGATAGTTGATGGTCACCTTCGGCTTGAACATGTAACGCAAGGTCAGCGCCATGCCCGAAAGCAGTTCGGTCAGGAAAATAGTGCGAAAGCTACGCTCGATGAAGCCCATGATCCCCCCTATCCCACGCCCGGCAACAGGTCGAAGGCGACGAGAACGCCCGCGACCACGACAACCCCGGCCAGGGAAACCGGCAGGAACACCTTCCAGCCCAAACGCATCAACTGATCGTAGCGATAGCGCGGGAAGGTCGCCCTGATCCACAGGAAGAAAAACAGCACGAAGACAATTTTTGCGGCGAACCACATCCAGCCCGGCAGCCAGGTGAACGGGGCCATGTCCAGCGGCGGCAACCAGCCGCCCATGAACAGCACCACGGTCAGGCCCGACATTAAAATAATATTGACGTTTTCGCCCAGGAACAGCAGGGCAAAAGCGATACCGGAATATTCCACGTTATACCCGGCGACCAGTTCGGCCTCGGCCTCGGGCAGGTCGAACGGCAGCCGGTTGGTTTCGGCCAGGGTCGAGATAAAGAAAATCACCGCCATGGGAAACAGCGGGAAAATGAACCACATGTCTTTCTGGGCCAGGACGATATCGGACAAATTCAACGACCCGACCAACAGCAACACCGTGATAATGACAAATCCCATGGAGACTTCGTAGGACACCATCTGCGCCGCCGAGCGCAGGGCGCCCAGGAAGGCGTATTTGGAATTGGATGCCCACCCGGCCATCAGCACCCCGTAAACACCGAGGGACGAAATGGCGAACAGGTAGAGAATTCCCACATTGATATCGGCCAGCACCAGGCCTTCATCGAAGGGAATCACGGCCCAGGCGATCAGGGCCAGGCCGAAGGTCAGCATCGGGGCAATGATGAAGACACCCCGGTTAGCCCCGGACGGAATGATGATTTCCTTGAGGAAAAGCTTGAGGCCATCGGCGATCGGCTGCAACAGGCCGAACGGTCCGACCACATTAGGCCCCCGGCGGATTTGCATGAGCGCGATGACCTTGCGTTCGTAATAGGTGAAGTACGCCACCGACAGCAGGACGGGGATCAGAATGAAAACGATCTTGATCACAATCCAGGCCACCGGCCAGACGAAATCATTCCACAACATGAGCCACAGATCATCCATCGGTGCCGGTCTTTCCCTGATTGTCGTCGAGCAAGGCCCTGGTGCAATTGGCCATGGTAACTGATGCCCGGCTGATCGGGTCGGTCATGTAGAAATTATCAACAGGCGAGGCGAAGCCCCCGGCTTGTGGCTGGCCCCGTTGGCCGAAATCGCCCCAGGCGGTGGTGCGAATTTCGTCGTCACCATCGAATACCGGATTGATCGCCGCCATGCGGCTGCGCACCTGAGCCAGATCGTCGTAGGGCAAGGGATCACCGATAACGGCGGACAAAGCACGAAGTATGGCCCAGTCTTCCCGCGCCTGACCGGGTGGAAACACGGCCAAATTGCCCCGCTGTACCCGGCCTTCCGTATTGACATAGGTGCCGTTCTTTTCCGTATAGGCGGCGCCGGGTAAAATTACATCGGCCACATGGGCGCCGTTGTCGCCGTGATGGCCCTGGTAAATGACGAAGGCTTTTTCCAGTTTCGACACATCGATCTCGTCCGCCCCCAGCAGGTAGACCACATCCATATCGCCGGTCGCGGCGGCATCGAGAATTGCCGCAACGTCCTTGCCATTGCTTGCGGGCACGAAGCCCAGGTCGAGCCCGCCGACGCGGGCGGCCGCCGTGTGCAGCACGTTAAAGCCGTTCCAGTGATCACCGACCATGTTAAATTTTTCCGCGACATCACGCGCCAGGGCTAAGATCGCCGCCCCGTCGCTCCGCGTCAGTGCCCCCTGACCGACGATCAACATCGGTCGTTCGGCGTTTTCCAGAACCTTGGCGAAGGCGTGATCGCCGGCAGTGATCCGGGCGAGTGTATCTGCCCCCGCGCCCAGTGGTTGATAGCCATACGTCAGGTCCGTTGCTTCGCCGATCAAGCCGACCCTGAACCCGCCCATCAGATAGCGCTTGCGAATTCGAGCATTGATTACCGGCGCTTCACGCCTGGGATTTGAACCAATGATCAGGCAGACGTCGGCGTCTTCGATACCGGCAATGGTGGTATTGAACAGATATCCCGCCCTTATTGAAGCATCCAGCGCCGTACCGTCCTGGCGGCAATCAAGGTTGGCGCTGCCCAGACCGGCCATCAGGTCTTTCAGCGCCGCAATTGCCTCGCAATCGGCAAGGTCGCCGGCGATGGCGGCGATTTTCGCCCCATCCAGTCCCTTGAGCTTGCCGGCAATGGCCTGAAAGGCTTGGTCCCAGGTAGCAGGCTCCAACTTGCCGCCGCGGCGCACGTAAGGCCTATCAAGGCGTTGGCGGATGAGGCCGTCACAGGCGAAGCGGGTCTTGTCGGAAATCCATTCCTCGTTCACGTCTT
>CBFDVE010000243.1:0-4617 GCA_965613205.1 uncultured Rhodospirillaceae bacterium | reverse complement strand
CCTCGGTGCAGCTAAAGACAAATTTTCCCGATGTGATATCAACCTGGCCGCCACCGAAGTTAACCGCGTAAAGACCCTTTTTGACGGAGCGCAGGATTTCCTCCGGATCGCGCCGGCCGGCCGGCATGTAGGTGTTGGTCATGCGCGGCAGCGGCGCGTATGCGTAGCTTTGCCGCCGCCCGTTGCCGGTTGGTTTGACCCCCATCAGGCGGGCGTTCATGCGATCCTGCATGAAGCCCTTCAAGATGCCGTCCTCGATCAGCACGTTGCGCTGGCCCGGCGTGCCTTCGTCGTCGATGGTGATCGAGCCACGCCGGTCGTTGATCGCGCCATCGTCGATAACGGTGACGCCGGGGGCCGCCACCCGCTCGCCCATCAGGCCAGAGAAAGCCGATGTCTTCTTGCGGTTGAAATCCCCTTCCAGGCCGTGGCCAATGGCCTCGTGCAGCAGGATGCCGGGCCAGCCGGGGCCCAGCACCACATCCATTTCGCCGGCCGGGGCCGGTATGGATTCCATGTTGACCAAAGACTGCCGCAGGGCTTCATCGACGGCCTTTTTCCAGGTTTCCGGCTTCAGGTATTGATCGTAGGGGACCCGCCCGCCGACACCGTGGCTGCCGGATTCCATGCGCTCGCCACGGGCGGTGACGACCGATACGTTGAGCCGTACCAGCGGCCGGATATCACCGGCCCTCTGCCCGCCCGGCCGCATCACCTGCACCGCCTGCCAACTGCCGGTCAGCGACGCCGAGACCTGAATTACGCTTTCGTCCAGCGATCGCGCGTAGGCGTCCATATCGGCAAGTAATTTCACCTTGGTTTCGAAATCGACCAGGCCGAGCGGGTTATCGTCACTGTAGAGCCGGTTGTTGGTGCCCGGCGGGGGTGCGGCGAGGGTACCGCCATTTCCCGAACATACCGTTTTGACCGTCGCCCCGGCCCGTTTGATGGCCTCTTCGCTTAGCTCGGAGGCATGTGAATAACCGGTGACTTCGCCGGAAACGGCGCGCAGGCCGAAGCCCTGGGTGGTATCGAAACTGGCGCTTTTCAGCTTGCCGTCATCGAACACGACCGCCTCGGACTGGCTGTATTCGAGAAACAACTCGCCATCATCGGCCCCGTTCAGGGCGTCATCGGTCAGGGCCTGAACCCGGCCCAAATCCATACCGGCGCGGCTGAAGAAGATGTCATCGGTCTGGGACAGGTCGCTCATGGCTATTCCTTATGCGTTCGGGGGTCTCTGTTTATATAGGAAAGAACGTGGTCATCACCATAGGCCAACGGCAATAATTCTTGACCCCGGCCCCGGCTTGACTCTATAGATACCCTTCCTTGTGGTGATTTGCACGACCAGCTTGCGACCACGTAAAACATTCGCTAAAAGGTCGGTGCTCGTAGAGCCCTGACCCTTGCCGTCAGGGCTTTTTTGTTGGCCCCGGCAATTGCGCGACGAAAGAGAGACTTTTATGAGCACAGATAAATCAGACCCCCAATCATGGCGTCCGGCGACCCAAATGGTGCGCGGCGGCACGCAACGCAGTGGCTTCGATGAAACCAGCGAGGCTATTTTCATGACCTCTGGCTATGTTTATTCATCGCCCGAAGAAGCCGAAGCGGCGTTCAAGGGCGAGACCGATCACTTCGTTTATTCCCGCTATGGCAACCCCACCGTCCACATGTTCGAACAGCGCCTGGCCCTGCTGGAAGGGGCGAAATACTGCAACGGCACCGGCAGCGGCATGGCCGCCGTGTTTTCCGCCCTGGCCAGCCAGTTGAAAACCGGCGACCGGGTGGTTGCATCGCGTGCCCTGTTCGGATCGTGCCACTACATTCTGACGGTGCTGCTGCCGACCTACGGTATTTCCTGCGATCTGGTTGACGGCACCAATCTGGAGCAATGGCAACGGGCGCTGGCGAGCCCGGCCCAGGCCGTGTTCATGGAAACGCCCTCGAACCCGACCCTGGAAATCATCGATATTAGGGCGGTTTCGGAACTGGCTCACAAGGCCGGGGCCAAAGTGGTGCTCGATAACGTATTCGCCACCCCGGTGCTGCAAAAACCTCTGGAGCTGGGCGTCGATATTGTCGTCTATTCATCGACCAAGCACATCGACGGTCAGGGCCGGGCCATGGGCGGGGCGATCCTTAGCAACGATGAAGAATTCGCCATGGATCAGCTAAAGCCGTTCCTGCGCAATACCGGCCCCTCCTTAAGCCCGTTTAATGCCTGGCTGATGCTGAAAGGGCTGGAGACGCTGGATTTGAGGGTCGAACGCATGAGCGCCAACGCGCTGGAAATCGCCGCCTTCCTGGAGAGTCAGGCGACCGTCGAGCGGGTCTACTATCCGGGCCTGGCCAGCCATCCGCAGTTTGATCTGGCCATGGCGCAAATGAAAAGCGGATCGACGGTGATCTCGTTCGCGGTGCCCGGTGGCCGTGACGGGGCCTTCAAATTGCTCAATGGCCTCGGCATCATCGACATTTCCAACAATCTGGGCGATTCGAAAAGCCTGATCACCCATCCGGCGACGACCACCCACCAGCGCCTGAAACCCCAGGAACGGGCCGACATGGGTATTGGTGACGGCCTGGTGCGCTTGTCGGTGGGCCTGGAAGATGTGGAAGACTTGAAAGACGATCTGGCGGCGGCTCTTTAGCCCTGCACCCAGGGCAGGCCATCGACTTTCCAGCCGTTGATACTGCCCCGGTGATGGCCGGGGTCTTTGTCGCCTTCGAAACCATAGGCGACGTTGTAACACGCCCGGTATCCGGCGGCGGTCAGGGCGATGGCGGCGGACTGGGAGCGCTGGCCGGAGCGGCAGATGATCAACAGGTCGGCGGTTTTATCCAGCCCGGTTTGTTCGACCTGGGCGAGGAAATCCACGTTCAGGTCCATGGCCGGAAACAGTTTCCACGGCACCAGCACCGCCTGACGGTCGAGCGCCGCCAAATCGGGCACCCCCACATAGGCCCATTCCGCCGGGGTTCGTACGTCCAGCAGCCCGGCGGCCGGGTTTTGCGACAGCATATCCCAGGCCTGTTTCGGCGATACGTCGCCTGCGTATGATTGTTGGCTCATGAAACCATCCGGTTTTGCTTGAATTTTGGTGCTTCTCTATATAATCCCTACTAAACCAATTTGCATCCTGTTCCGTAAAGAATGGATTCCATGACCAAACTCGCACTGGCCCACGGCCTGACCTTTGATGACCTGTATCAACAAGACGGCATGGCCCGCATTGACGGCCTGTTCCTGGACCACCTGCCAGATGACCTGAGGGAGCAATTGGTCCAGGCCCGCGCCAATCCGGATGGCCTGGAAGACAAGGCGCAATCGGACCTGCTGCTGGACCTGGCCCCCCACACCAATGATTTCATCGGCGAGTTGTTTAACATCGGTAAGGATGTTCGGACGCTGGCCGAAAAGCACCACGCCCTGGCCCCTCTTTACGACTGCAAACGTCTGTTCGTTCAGCGCCGGGCGGCGAAAAAGATCAAGGCCGACGACGCCATCACTTTTGATGGGGCGGCGCTGGAAGCCGACCTCACTCCACTGATGGCGGGAGCCTTCGATCAATTGACCTTCGCCAAATCGGTGATGGCCTGGATGGATGATGAAGCGGCCAATGCCGGGCCTTTGGATTTGGCCCTGCGCTATGCCGCCTGGGCGCTTTATAGCGAGGCGGGCCAGCACCGGCACAGCGATGACATCCTGTTCCGGGTGCCTAAGAAAACCGACAACCAGCATCTGGTGGCGACCACAACTATGTCCGGGAACGGCATCGACATGCTGCACTTTGCCGCCGAAGCACAACATCCCCGCGATGGTTTCGGCCTGACCGACAAGGGCTGCGACCTGATCGGATCGCTCGATCAGGCTAATTACTGTGTGATCTGTCACCACCGGGGCAAGGACACCTGCGCCAAGGGTATTCGCGACAAGGCCAGCGGTGACTTCGCCCGCAACGACCTGGGCGTTTCCCTGACCGGGTGCCCGCTGGAAGAAAAGATATCGGAATTTCATCAGGCCATCAAAGACGGCCACGCGGTCGCCGCCCTGGCCATTATCGCCATCGACAACCCGCTCGCCGCCGGTACCGGCCACCGCATCTGCAATGATTGCATGTTGTCGTGCATTTATCAGAAGCAGGAACCGGTCGATATTCCCGAGGCCGAAACCCGGACCCTGAAGAACGTCCTGGAATTGCCCTGGGGGTTTGAAATCTACAGCCTGTTGACCCGCTGGAACCCCCTAAACATTGCCCGCCCCCTGCCCTTGCCTGAAACTGGTTACAAGGTTCTGGTGGTCGGCATGGGCCCGGCCGGGTTTTCCCTGGCCCATCATCTGATCAACGAAGGCCACACCATTGTCGCTATCGACGGGGCCAAAATCGAACCGCTGGATGCCGCCCTGAACGGCATCACCCAGGGCGGAGAAAGAACACCCTTTATCCCCATCGCACAAATCGATGATATCCGCGAAGCCCTGGATGATCGGGTCATGGCCGGGTTCGGCGGTGTCGCCGAATACGGTATCACCGTCCGTTGGGACAAGAATTTCCTGAAAATTATCCGCCTGCTGCTGGAACGGCGCGCTCAGTTCACTCTTTATGGCGG
>CBFDVE010000242.1:0-4642 GCA_965613205.1 uncultured Rhodospirillaceae bacterium | reverse complement strand
ATGGTTCATAAAATCTCGGAAATGCTCTAGGCTGGGTGTGCCGATATCGGTGATCAGGGTGGTGATCAGGTTGGTGTCGTAGGATCGTCCTTTCTTCTGCCAGATAAAACCGATTCCGGCGCCAATGAATACGGGCGCGATGATGGACGTTAGCTGACCAAACATTTGACGGGTCCGGAACCTGAAAAGAGACTATTCGACTTTGGCGATGCGCAGGATATTGGTCGCGCCCGGTGTGCCAAACGGAACCCCGGCGGTGACCACGATGTAATCACCGGCGGCGGCGAATTCCTCCCGCTTGGCCGCTTCGACGGCGACATCGACCATTTCGGAAAAGCTGGTCAGTTCCGGAGTCATCAATGAATGAACGCCCCAGGCCAGGCCCATTTTGCGATAGGTCGCCACGTTTGGCGTCAGTCCCAGTATAGGAACGGTAGGCCGTTCCCTTGCCGCCCGCAAGGTCGTCGAACCCGATGAACTGAAAGTGACGATTGCCGCCGTTGAAATGGTCTGCGCCGTCTGCCGCGCGGCCGCCGATATGGCGTCCGACGCCGTGTTTTCAGGAGCCCTGCGTTCGGCATCGGTAATTTTTCGATACAGCGGATCAACCTCGACCCGTTTGATGATGCGGTCCATCATCGACACCGCTTCGATCGAATATTTGCCAACCGCCGTCTCACCCGACAGCATCACCGCATCGGCGCCGTCATAGATCGCCGTCGCCACGTCGGAGGCTTCGGCCCGGGTCGGGGTCGGCGCGCTAATCATCGATTCCAGCATCTGGGTGGCGACAACCACCGGCTTGCCGGCCCGGCGACAGCAATAGATGATCTGTTTTTGCACCGCCGGCACATCTTCCGGCGGCAGTTCGACCCCCAGATCGCCCCTGGCCACCATCACCGCATCGGCCAGTTCGACAATATCTTCCAATTGTTCAATGGCCGAAGGCTTTTCCAGCTTGGCCAGAACCCCGGCTCGACCATCGACCAGGCGTTTGGCCTCGGCCACATCTTCCGGTCGCTGGACAAACGATAACGCCACCCAATCGACCCCCAGTTCCAGGCCGAAGGCCAGATCGGCACGATCCTTTTCGGTGATTGGGGATAAATCCAGGACGGCGCTGGGCACGTTGCAACCCTTGTGATTGGACAGCTCACCACCGGTAATCACCATGGTTTCGGCAAAATCTTCGCCGCACCGCTGGACCCGCAATTCGACCTTGCCGTCATCCAGCAGCAGACTCATTTCCGGTTGCAGGGCGGCGAATATTTCAGCATGGGGCAGCGACACCCCGACATCGTTGCCGGGAAGTTCGGAAAGCTGCAACCGAAACGGATTGCCCGTTTGCAAGGTGACCCGTTCGTTTTCAAATTTGCCGACCCGCAATTTAGGGCCTTGCAGATCAAGCAGGATGCACAGCGGCCGATTGAACTGGCTTTCCAGTTCGCGCAAATAGCTATGGCTTTTCTGATGATCTTCGTAGGAGCCGTGGCTGAAATTCAGGCGAAAAACATCGGCTCCGGCCATAAACAGTTTGCTGATCTGTTCCTTGCTCGACGTACCGGGGCCGAGGGTAGCAATAATCTTGGCGTTTCTTCTGCGTCGCATAAAATCCGTCTCGTTAAATTCAGGGGCTATGGGCGGTCTATTATAGCGCTTTATGTTAACATTTTATGATATCAGGATGGCCCGGAAGTCGTTGACATTGGTCAGGGTCGGCCCGGTCATGACCAGATCATCCAGGCCGCTGAAAAATCCGTAGGCATCATTATCGGCGAGTGCCGCCGCCGCGTCCAGCCCCAGAGCCCGAGCCCGGGCCAGCGTATCGGCGTTAATGACCGCCCCGGCGTTATCTTCACTGCCATCGATCCCATCGGTATCGCCGGCGATTGCCGAGATGCCTGGCTGCCCGCTAAGGGCCAGGGCCAGGGCCAATTGAAATTCGGCATTGCGCCCGCCGCGCCCGGTGCCGCGCAACGTCACCGTTGTTTCACCGCCGGACAGCAACACGCAGGGCCGCTTGATTGGCTGACCGTGCCGCACCACCTGGCGGGCCATGCCGGCAAAAACTGTGGCCACGTCGCGGGCTTCGCCTTCGATACTGTCGCCCAGGATCAGCGGCGTGATAGCGGCCGCACGGGCCACTTGAGCGGCGGCTTCGAGCGCCATCTGCGGGGTCGCGATGAGGATTGTTTCAGCCCTGCCCAGCCGTTTATCACCTGGTTTCGGAGTTTCCGACTGTTCATCGGCCAGCAAGGCGGCAACGGCGCCCGAGGGAACAATGCCGTACCTGTCGAGCACCGCACGGGCATCGGCCAGCGTACTGGCATCGGCCACCGTTGGCCCCGAAGCAATGACCGCCGGATCATCCCCCGGCACGTCGGATATGGCCAGGGTCAGAACCCGGGCCGGATAAGCCTGCGCCGCCAGCCGCCCCCCCTTGATTAACGACAAGTGTTTGCGCAGGCAGTTCATTTGCGAAATCGTCGCGCCGGATTTCAGCAATGCCGTGTTTAATTCCTGCTTGTGGTGCAATTCCAGCCCCGGCAAGGGCAGGCTGAGCAGGGCCGACCCACCGCCGGAAATCAGGCACAGGAGCAGATCATCGGGACCCAGATCACCGACCAGGTCAAAAATTCGCCGGGCCGCTTCCTGCCCCGCCTTGTCCGGCACCGGATGGGCCGCCTCGACCACTTCAATGGCACCGGAAAAGTCGCTCAGGCCGTGACCGTAACGGGTGATCACCAGCCCGCTAACCGGTTGTTGGTAATGGTTTTCCACCGCCCGTGCCATGCTGGCGGCGGCCTTGCCGGCGCCAATAACGACGGTTCGACCACTTTCGCCGTTTGCCAATGCGGGCAGATGCGGTGGCACCACCAGGGTCGGATCGGCGGCGGCAATGGCGGCGCTGAACAGGGATCGAAGGAATTGCTCTCTGGACATTTTCTGCTTCAATATAAACACTATGGAAACTTCTTATAGGGCATGATTGGCGCAGTTCACCAATGGCAATTTTCGAATTTTTGGTCCGATGCTTAAGAAACTCATCTCAAACGCCGTGCTATCACTGGTAATGGACAAGCAAGCCAAACAAAAACTGCGATCCATTCGCGGCGGCGGCGGCCCCATTCTTGACCCGCAAGGCCCTGAACACCCGGTTTCGTCGGCGGCCCGCGAAGGGGCGCCGCCCGGCCCGGACCGGAAGGAATTAATCGCCCAGGCCATGGCCATCCACCAGACGAAATCGGCCATTTTTGACGACCTGACCCTGAACGAAAAGCGCCAGCTACAGGAATTGGCCGCCAAAACCCTGTTGGGCAACTTGCCGAGCGAAAAAGATGGTTAGAGTATTTGATCTAAATAAGAGTATTGTATGTTGAATCGGAACAATAAATGGCCAATTACACTCCATACCATATGAACATTCCATCCCGGCAACAGGATACCGGGAATTTGAAAGGTTGCCATGTCTCAAGAAAAAGAGAATGAACTTCTGAGATCGGAGCTTTCCGGCCTGTTCCAGTATCTTCAGCGGGTCCGCCAGGAAATCGCCGCCATCAACCGGCCCGCCGATGAAGAATTTCAGTTTGTCAGTATGGGTGAGCAGCTTGACGCTATTGTCCAGGCGACCGAGAAGGCCACCAATACCATTATGGAAGCCTCGGAAAAATCCTTAAATGCCGTCACGGTGCTGCGTGATGTCGTGACCAATCCAATGCATACCCTGCAACTGGAAACCATCGCCGCCAACTGCAACGATATCATGGAGGCCTGTTCCTTCCAGGATATCACCGGCCAGAGGGTCAGCAAGGTGATCAAATCGGTCACCTATGTGGAAGAACGGATTGATGCCCTGATTAAAATATGGGGTAAGGAAGAACTCGACCGGGTCGATGTCGATAGCACGGAAAAAACCGACGACGAAAAACTTCTTGCCGGTCCGCAACTGGATGGCAAGGGACTGGATCAGGCCGCCATCGACGCCCTGTTCGACTGAACGGGGCGCGGTTCCTTAAATGAGACTTTCAACACGAGGAAAATCATGATATCGCCTATCCGTCTTGGGCGCCGATTGGGCGCTGTTTTTGCAATTATTCTGAGCCTATTCTTGATGACCGATGCCAATGCCCAAACTGACATAAAACTGGACCCGGAAAACACCCTGCTGATGGACCTGAAAGACGGTCAGGTGGTGATCGCCATGCGGCCTGACTTAGCCCCTAATCACGTTAAGCGGATTAAAGAACTGGTCCGTGAAAAATTCTATGACGGCATTGTTTTCCACCGGGTTATCGGTGGCTTCATGGCCCAGACCGGCGACCCCACCGGCACCGGCATGGGCGGCTCCGATCTGGCTGACCTCAAGGCTGAATTCACCGACACTCCGTTTGTGCGCGGCACGATCGGCATGGCCCGGACGCAAAACCCGGACAGCGCCAATTCGCAGTTTTTCATTGTTTTCGGCGACGCTACTTTTCTCAATGGCCAATATACCGTCATCGGCCAGGTGATCAAGGGGATGGAAAATGTCGACGCGATCAAAAAAGGCGACGCCAGCGCCAACGGCATTGTTGTCAACCCGGACAAGATCATTTCAATGCGGCTCTTGAGCGCTGAGTAAAAGCGCTTTAAACAAGCGCCT
>CBFDVE010000241.1:0-4660 GCA_965613205.1 uncultured Rhodospirillaceae bacterium | reverse complement strand
TGCGAAACATGAAACGCCATGATCAGGCCGGCCGTGAACAGGTATATTTGCGGCCGCTCGATCAACATGTCCCGGGGCACCAGTTTCCAGGTCGCCTCGGCCAGAATCAGGCACAGGAGAATGGACCAGGCGATCATTTTCTGGCGCGATTCTGGCCAGCGGGAGCGGTTTTTCAGGACCATCACCGTGGTTTCGAAAACCAGTCCCAAGAAGCCGAAGTGCAGGACGCTCAAAGTGAACAGGCCGTGATATTCATCGTACTGACCAAGCACCAGGGACGGGTAGATGGATAAGAGACGCCAGCCCGGCGGGTATTCCGGATGGGCATAGTTCATGGCCGGGGTCAGCAGGGCATCTTCGTAAAACATCTGTTTCGAAGCGCCCATCCAGTTGGCGTATTCGTCCCAGCTGTAAGCCACATAGTCGCCCGGCGGCTGCCACAGGGCGAGGCCAATCAACAGGGCGCAGAAGACCAGGGTGGGATGATACCATGCCGTGCGCCAGGGTTTTTCTTCTCGGTGCCGGTAAAGATCGGCGACCAGCAGCGCCAGCCCAATGCTGCCGACCATCCGGGCAACCATGCTTAAGGGCAAATCCACAACCACGCCGAAGCCGTACATTAGAAGGGTGATAATACTTATGCCCATAAACAGGCGGCTGCCCCAGGCACCGTTTATTGAAAATCGCATCCCTGTGGGCACCACCAGCCGGCCCCAGCCCAAGGCCGGCAGGACAAGGACCAGCAGTGTCACCAGGGCGGTCATTTGGGCGTGGTTCCGCTGACGATCAGGTTCCAGCTTAGTCGGTAAAGCCAGCGCCCGCCGACCCGTTCAATCAGGCGATCGGCGGCACAACACAAGGCAGATACCGGACTGACCAGGCTCTGCATCGGCATCACCACTTCGGCAAAGGGAGTCGACAGGATTCCCTGCGCGGTAATTTCGATGTCCTCAAGGCCCGCGTTGGCATACATGGCTTGCAGTTGCTGTCGGCTGTAGTCCACTTGCTCGTCGGAATACTGCTCATCGACTTTCTTGCGCACACGGCGCATCCAGCCAACCACCGGGTTGCCGCTTTGCGGTTCGTTGGCGATGATCAGGCCACCCGGTTCAACCAGGTCTTTCAATTGGCCCAGGGTCCGGACCGGATCGTCCAGGTGATGCAACAGGCCGATCATGAAGGCCATCTGGAAGCGGTTATCCGGTTTGAAATCGTCGATATTGGTCACTTCGAATTTAGCGCCGTGGCCCGAGTTATTGGCGCGTGCGATGTCGATCAATTTTTCAGAATAGTCGATGCCGACATACCGGGCCGAGGCAGGGCCCAGATAATCGGCCGCGTATCCGGCCCCGCAGCCGACTTCCAGAATGGGTGTGTCTGCCGTCGGGGCCGCCGTCGCCAAAGTTTGCATCAGGCGCAGCCTGCGGGCCCGGCGATGGGGCACCAGTACGTCCTTGCGGGTGTAATCTATCGATATCTGATCGAACAGGTCCCGGTCCCGCCGCTGCCGGTCGGACAGGTTGGCAGGCTCGCTCATTCAGCCTGTTCCGCTGGCAAAAACAAAGGACCGGTTGACGATAAACTTGAACACCACCGAGGTCACCAGAACGATGATCAGCGCAACCACATAATTGAGCTCAAGCAAATTGAACAAAATCAGAAACGAGACATATTCGAGAAAACGAAAACCGGCACTGATCAGGGCAAACCGCATGAATTCAGCGCGGCTATCGCCCTGGCTGCGAAAGACATAGCGCCGGACGACCACAAAATTGAACAGAAAAGCCGTGATCAGCGACAGCAACACGGCAATATTTTCCGGCACCGCCAGAATTTCATGCAAAAATACCGGCAATGCCAGGGTCAGGCAGGCGCTGGCCGCCGTCAGGGCCAGGAATCGGAATATTTGCCCCCTTAGTTCGCCGCCTGAAGTCATTTTTTAATCAACAATGAGTGATTTTGCCAGGTGAGTGTGCGCAATATAGCACCAACAAATTAACAGAGCCTATCGGGAACTGTATGACCAAACCGCCCAATATTCTGTTGTTCATGTCCGATAACCAGCCCGCCGAGCTGCTCGGCTGCTACGGCAATGAGGAAATCCGTACGCCCCATATCGATGCCCTGGCCGCCGATGGCTTTCAGCTCGACAACGCCTTTTGTGTCAATGGCATGTGTTCGCCCTGCCGGGCCTCGGTGATGACCGGGTTGATGCCGTCTCAACACGGGATCCACACCTGGATCGATGATCGCCTGGCCGACCAGCGACCCGACAACTGGAACGCCATCGGCGAGTTTCGCGCCCTGCCCTCTGTGCTGGCCGATCATGGATATCAAACGGCGCTGATCGGCAAGTACCACATGGGATCGCCGGAACAGGCGCAAAACGGCTTTCAGCACTGGGTCACCAATCCCCATGGTCATGTCACCGATTTCTGGAACGGCACTTATATTGTCAACGGCGAACGCACGACCTACGCCGGGCACAGCGTCGATTACTTCACCGACAAGGCCATCGACTACTTACAGACCGTGGCCGCCGGGCCGCAGGACGCGCCGTTTTTCGCCTTCATCCCCTACAACGCCCCCTACGGCCACTGGCCGGCCCTCAAAGGCCGGGCCAAAAACCGCTTTCGCGATTATTACGACGGCGTCCCCATGCACTCTATCCCGCGCGAAGGACTGCATGAAAATGCCATTCGGCGGTTCCTGCGCAAGGCCTCGGACAGCGTCGGCGGCATCGATCATTCGTCCGAATTGTGCATCCCCAACAACCTGGAAACCCTGCGCAATTATTATTCCGAAATGGCCATGGTCGATGCCGGGGTCGGTCGCGTCATCGCCGCCCTCAAGGCCCTGGGGCGGTATGACGATACCCTGATCATCTACACCGCCGATCACGGCTTTTCCCTCGGTCATCACGGCATCTGGGGTCATTCCCAGGCGACCCTGCCGTCCAATGCGCACCGGGCGACATTCTCGATTCCGCTGATCCTGCGCCATGGCGACCATCTGGCCCGGGGCCAGGATAGTGCCCTGATCAGCCAGATCGATCTGTTCCCGACGCTGCTGGACCTGGCCGGGATCGATCCGCACGGTCTCAACGAAAATTCCGCCGCCCGCAGTTTCGCGTCCGGTTTGACCGAGGGAGATATCCGGACCGATGACGCGGTGTTCCTGGAACAGGAAGAAACCCGCGCCATTCGTACTTCCAGGTGGCTGTATAAGCGCCGTTTTCAGAACGCGCCGAGCCCGCCCTACCCGGATGAAATGTATGACCTTGAAACGGACCCGGAAGAAAAGAACGACCTGGCCGGGAACCCGGAAACCCAGGAGACAGCGGCGGAATTAATCGCCCGCATCGATACTTTTTTCACCCGCCACAGCGATGCCACGTATAACCTGTGGACCGGCGGCACGGCCAAATCCAATTCCGACAAACCCTGGCTGTGGCAGGAAGCCTGGGGCGAAAATTGGCGGGTCGTATACTAGAGCATTTCCGAAATTTTCTGGGTCAAAGTCGGTTTTGTTGAATCTTTGTTAATAATATTCGTGATTCCCTATGCCATTGCATAGCAAGGGAGTTTTATGATGACGATTTCGCAGGATTTACGTATTCGTTTGGTTCACAAAGTGGTCAAGGGAATGTCATGTCGGTGCGCGGCGGATTATTTTGAGGTCAGCCCGAGTTCCGCCATCCGCTTTACCCATCAGTATGAGACAGAAGGCTCCGTGGCCCTCAAAATTCGGGGCTCACACAAGCGACGCCTTGACCCATATGGCGAGGATCTCCTGAGTTGGATTGATGAGGCGCCGGACCTGACCTTACAAGAGTTGTCTGAGCGGATGCTGACCGTCCATGCCATTCGCGCTCCTAAATCGACCATAGATGACTGGCTTGGTTCTCGAAAAATCAGCTTCAAAAAAAACGGCGCACGCCAGCGAACAGGAACGCCCTGATGTCCAGGCGGCCCGAACGGTTTGGCGCAAACGTCAAAACTGGCTTGCCGCCCACCCCGAGAAGATCGGCAACCTCGTGTTCATAGACGAAACCGGCCTCAATACCAAGATGGCGCGCCTCAGGGGGCGCTGTCTCAAAGGCCAGAGGATGGTCGCCAGTATTCCCCACGGGCATTGGAAAACCATGACCTTTATTGCCGGGTTACGCTGTGATCGCTTAACCGCACCCTGGGTCATTGACGGTCCCATGAACGCTGATATCTTCGAGCAATACATCAAGACACAACTCGCCCCGACCCTCAACAAAGGGGACGTCGTTGTTCTCGATAATCTCCCGGCACACAAACGGGCCAGCATCAGGCGGGTTGTTGCAAAGCGTGGAGCCTGGCTTTTGTTCCTACCGCCATACTCCCCTGATTTTAACCCCATAGAACTGGCATTCTCAAAATTCAAGGCTCACATGAAGCGCCTGAAACCTCGAACAGTCGATGACCTGTGGAAAGCCGCTGGAAAAGTTTGCGACCTGTTCAAGCCAGAGGAATGTCGGAACTTCTTTGCCGCTGATGGGTATGCGTCAAAATAATCCGGAAATGCTCTAGGGTCTGTGGACATTTAGCGCAATTCTATGATTGTTGCGGCGATATGCCACGTTGCTTCGTAGCTTGTATCGGTCTTGTCATACCGGGTGTTCACGCCTCTG
>CBFDVE010000240.1:0-4670 GCA_965613205.1 uncultured Rhodospirillaceae bacterium | reverse complement strand
AATCAAAACAGTGGAAGGCGTTGGGACCGATCTGGATACCGGCACCGATTTCGCCCAGCCGGGAAGCCTGTTCCAGGACAACGGAGGATATGCCGTTTTGGGCCAGACCGACTGCGCTCGCCAGCCCGCCAATGCCACCGCCAGCGATCAGGACGGGAAGGTCTGTCATTGCCCTGTCACCCTTTGCTTCAAATCGCCACAGATAAAGAGTTGTAGCCGCGAAAGCAGACCAGGCCAAGGCGGTGCACCGGCCCGTTGGCGCGAATGTCAGAAAACCGTTCGATCAGGCGGCCGATATCGACACTTTCCGGATCATCGAATTCCAGCGGTGGAGGCGTGGATATAAGCGCCAGCCTGGGCTCGGAATTTGTCGATTACGACACCCACATCAAGCTTTCCGAATGGAACAGATACCTGACAACGGTTTCTGAGTGGGAAGAGCGAGAATATTTCTCGCTTTACTAGGACTTAGTTTTGTATGATGAAACATAAACATATGGGAGGATTTCTACGTTATGAAAAAACAATCACTGGGGCTGGCCGTTGCGCTCGCCTTGCTCACCTCGACGGCTATTGCCGGAGAAACCGTCAAAATCGGTTTCGTCACCACACTGACCACACCCGCCGGGGCCATTGGCCGCGACATGGTCGATGCGGCTAAAATCGCGCTCAGCCACATCGGCAACAAAATGGGCGGCAAGCAAGTCGAATTCATTGTCGAAGACGACGGCTTCAAACCTGAAATCGGCAAGCAGAAAACCGACAAACTGGTCAAACAGGACAAGGTCGATTTCGTCGCCGGTTATATCTGGTCGCACGTTTTGCTGGCCTCGCGCAAATCGGCACTGGCTAACGACACGTTCATGATCAGCGCCAACGCCGGCCCCTCGCCCATGGCCGGCAAGCTGTGCAACAAGAACTTCTTCTCATCTTCCTGGCAAAACGATCAGAGCCCCATGGCCACGGGCACGGTCATGAACAAGGACGGCATCAAGAAACTCTATATCATGGCACCCAACTACGCCGCCGGCAAAAACATGGTGGCCGGCGTCGAACGCACCTTCAAGGGTCAGGTCATGGGCAAGGACATGACCAAATGGGGCAAAGACATGCAGCTCGATTTCTCCGCCGAGCTGGCCAAAGCCAAAGCTTCTGGAGCGGACGCCATGGTGGTGTTCTATCCTGGACCGGCCGGACCGGCTTTCATGAAACAGTTCGAACAGGCGGGCCTGTCGAAATCCATGAAGCTGTATACCATGTTCACGGTCGATGCCCTGTCGCTCGCCCGCTTGCAGAAAGCCAATCTGTCGGGTGTTCTGGGGTCCTACAACACCATGTTCTGGGCCCCTGATCTTGATAACGCGGTGAACAAGCGTTTTGTTGCCGATTTCAAGAAAAAGACCGGTCGTTATCCGACCCACTACGCCGCCCAATCCTATGATGCGATCATGCTGATCAAGTCGGGCGTCGATGCGGTCAATGGCGATACGTCCAACAAGGACGGCATGCGGGCGGCCATGGAAAAAGCCAATTTCCCGTCCGTTCGCGGCACCTTCCGCTATGGCAACAACCACTTCCCGATCCAGAATTTCTATCTGCGTCAGGTCAAGAAAGACGCCAATGGCGACTGGTTTGTGTCCTATGTATCGACGGTGGTCAAAGACAATCAGGACCCCTACGTCGGTCAATGTAATTTGTAGATCGTTCGATCTATCTTTGTGACGGGGAGGCGTGGTAAAAAGCGCCTCCCTTGTTATTTGTCACCTCATCTAAGTTTCCGAAACCACCGCCATGAACCTGACCCTGCTGATCGTCCAGTTGCTCAACGGACTGCAACTTGGAATCCTTCTGTTCCTGCTGGCGTCCGGCCTGACGCTGATTTTTGGCATCATGAATTTTGTCAATCTGGCCCATGGCTCGCTCTACATGGTTGGCGCCTTCCTGTGCGCCACGTTCACCCAACTGACCGATTCCTTCATTCTGGGCGTTTTACTGGCCTTGCCAGCGACCGCGATCTTCGGCCTTTTACTGGATAGAATTGTCGTTCGATATTTGTATCAGCGGGATCATCTGGACCACGTTCTGGCGACTTTTGGCCTGATTCTGGTGCTCAATACCGCCGCCCACATGATCTGGGGACCGGACGGCATCGTCGTGCCCTTGCCCGGCTGGCTGGATACCCGGGTCGAACCATTGGCGGGCGTTGTCATTCCGGTTTACCGCCTGGCCATTATTGCCGTCGGCATGGCGGTCGCCGCCGGGCTTTATCTGCTGATCACCAAGACCCGCATCGGCATGAGGATCCGGGCCGGGGCCAGCAACCGGGACATGATCGGGGCGCTGGGCGTCGATATCAATTTGCTGTTCACTTTTGTTTTCGCCCTCGGTGCGGTGCTGGCCGGACTGGCCGGGATGATGGTTGCGCCGATTACCGAAGCCTCTATCGGCATGGGCAATTCGATCATTATCGTCACCCTGGTGGTGATCGTCATCGGCGGCATTGGATCGATCAAGGGAGCCTTCATCGCCGCCATTATTGTCGGCCTGATCGATACCATGGGGCGCAGCTATCTTGATGTTTTGTTCGAGCAGTTCATGTCGATCCAGAATGCCGAGACCTCGGCCCCGGCCATATCGGCGATGTTGATCTATATTCTGATGGCCGCCGTGCTGGCCGTACGGCCCCAGGGCCTGTTCCCGCCGAAGGGGCGCTAAGAACATGTCACTTTCCAATCTCGGCATTCGCGGCAGCGTCATTGTGCTGGTGATGATCCTGCTGGCCCTGGTGCCGGTTCTGGCCGCCGTCACCGATAACGCGTTTTACCTGGATGTAGCCACCCGCCTGGTTATTCTGGCCATGGCGGCGGTCAGCCTGAACCTGATTTTGGGCAACGGCGGCATGATCAGCCTGGGCCACGCCGCCTTCATCGGCATCGGTGCCTATTCGGTCGGTATTCCCGCCTATTACGACATGTACAATGGCTTTATCCAGATCCCCCTGGCGATCGCCGCCTCGGCCCTGTTCGCCTTGATTACCGGGGCCATTTGCCTGCGCACCAAGGGGGTTAATTTCATCATGATCACCATGGCGTTTGCGCAAATGCTGTTTTTCGCCTTCGTTTCGATTGAAGAATACGGCGGCGATGATGGTCTGGTCATTAATGTGCGCAGCGAATTCGGCGGCCTGATTGATCTGGAAGACAACGTCAGCCTGTATTACCTGAGTTTTGTTTCCCTGCTGGCGGTGCTGTATCTGGTCCACCGGATTGTCAATTCCCGCTTCGGCATGGTCATTGGCGGGGCCAAGGGCAACGAGCGGCGGATGCAATCGCTGGGCTTCAACACCTATCGTTATCAGTTGACCGCCTACGTCATTGCCGGGGCGATCTGCGGTTATGCGGGAACGCTACTGGGTAGTTTTACCAATTTCATCAGCCCGGAAATGCTCGACTGGTCGAGGTCCGGCGAGTTGCTTTTCATGGTCGTGCTGGGTGGCACGGGAACCCTGTTCGGGCCGGTTCTGGGGGCGGCGGCGTTTCTGCTGCTGGAAGAATATCTGTCCCCCTTGCAGGACTATTTGCTGTTCGACGGGGCCGGGATTTACTGGCAGTTTTCGTTCGGTATTATTCTGATTTTGGTGGTGCTGTTCGGCAAAGGAGGCATTGTCGGCTTCCTCGATCGGCTCGATGAAAAACGGCAGCGGCGAAAGGCCAAAGGCCATGACTGACCCGCTGCTGCAAGTCACCGACCTGACTAAATCCTACGGTGGCGTGGTCGCCACCGACCGGGTCAACATTGATCTTCGGGTCGGCGAAATCCATGCCGTGATCGGCCCCAACGGGGCCGGAAAAACCACCCTGATTTCGCAACTGGCCGGGGAACAAATGCCCGACAGCGGACGCATTATGTTTGACGGCCGGGACATTACCCATCAGCCGACCTATTCCCGCGCCTTGCAAGGTATCGCCCGAACCTTTCAGATCACCAATATCGTGCACGACTTGCCGGTCATCGAAAACGTCTTGTTGTCGGTCCAGGCCCAGGCCGGTCATTCGTTCCGGTTCTGGCAGGTTGCGCGCACCGATAAAACCCTGATCGAACCGGCAATGGAGGCTTTGCGTCGGGTTTCCCTGGGCCAACGCGCCGACGATATTTCCAGATACTTGAGCCACGGTGAACACCGGCAACTGGAAATCGCCATGGCCCTGGCCGCCAATCCGACGTTGTTGCTGCTGGACGAACCGATGGCCGGCATGGGGGCCGAAGAGTCCGCCCGCATGGTCGACTTTCTGACCTCGTTGAAAGGTGAAAAAACCATGTTGCTGGTCGAACACGATATGGACGCCGTGTTCGCCCTGGCCGACCGCATTACGGTTCTGGTCAATGACCGCGCCATCGCCACCGGGTCGCCCGATGATATCCGCAACAACGAAGATGTGCGCAAGGCCTACCTTGGCGACGAGGAGTCCTGACGTGCTGAAGGTCGACAACATCGAGACCAGCTACGGTGCCAGCCAGGCGTTGTTTGGCATTGATCTGGAAGTCGGCGAGCGTGAAGTGGTCACCCTGCTGGGCCGCAACGGCATGGGCAAAACCACCCTGTGCAACACGATTATGGGCATCATTTCGGCCGCCAGCGGTTCGGTAATCATTGGCTCCCGGCAAGTACT